>NZ_QOAY01000314.1:0-5374 GCF_003314775.1 Microbacterium sp. H6
CACTGAACGCGACGCTCCGCGACGCATGGCAGCCGACAGCGGGCGCTCCGCTCGACCGGCAGCGTCTGCACATCGCTCCTGGCGAACGCGGCCGGGTCGCCATTCCGCTCCTCCCCCGCCGCCGCGGAGAACTCGTGAGCGAGTTCGTGATGCTGCGTTCGCGCGGGCCCCTCGGCATCGCCGGTCGACAGGCCCGGCACGTCGTCCGCGGGGCGATCAGAGTGCTCCCGGCGTTCTCCTCCCGCAAGCATCTTCCGTCGCGACTCGCCCGGCTGCGCGAGCTGGACGGCAACACGAGCATCCAGGTGCGCGGTCAGGGCACCGAGTTCGACTCCTTGCGGGAGTACGTGCGCGGAGACGACGTGCGTTCGATCGATTGGAGGGCGACGGCTCGCGCCGGGACCACCATGCTGCGGACCTGGCGGCCGGAGCGGGATCGCCACGTCGTCATCATCATCGACACGGGACGCACGGCTGCCGCACGTGTCGGGGACGGCACCCGTGTTGATGCCTCACTGGAGGCCGCGCTGCTGCTGGCGGCACTCGCCTCCCGCGCGGGCGATCATGTGCACCTCCTGATGTACGACAGGGTGGTCCGCGCGCGGGTGACGGGCGTCGACGGCGCCGCGCTGCTGCCGGCACTCACCGACGCCATGGCTCCGGTGCACGCTCGGCTGGTCGACACGGACTGGCACGGCGCGTTCACCGCCGTCCGCACGCTCACCACACGCCCCTCGCTCATCGTGGCTCTGACCGCGCAGGATGCCGCCGAGTCGGCGCGTGGATTCCTCGGCGCCTTCCCGAACGCGTCACGCGCGACCACCGTGCTGGTCGGCTCCGTGACCGATGACGGCATCTCCGCGCTCGCGCGCCGACGCGACTCCCGGGAGTACGTGTACCTCGCAGCAGCGGCCGAGAGGACCCTCCGCGATGCGGAGAACGTCGCCGATGCGATCCGCAGGGCGGGCGGAGAGGCGATCGCCGCCGATCCCGAGGAGCTTCCTCCCCGGATCGCCGACCGCTATCTGGAGCTGAAAGCGGCTGGTCGGCTCTGAACCCCCGCCCACGATGAGATGTGGCAGCTCACCGTCTGTCAGCCCGCCACCAGACGCGGCGTACCCGCTTCGTACTCGACGAGGTCTCCCGTCTCACCCTGGCGGTGCGCGCGCCCGCCGATGACGAGCATGTAGATCAGGAACACGGCGAGTGCCGCGCCTCCGATACCGATCTTGACCGGCCACGGCAGTGCCCAACCGGTGACGAAACCTTCGACGAGCCCCGCGAGGAACAGGGCGAAGACCAGACCGATCGCCACGGTCGCGAGCGCTCGGCCCTGCTCGGCGAGCGCTTCACCTCGCGTACGTCGCCCCGGCGCCACCCAGGCCCAGAACACGTGCAGACCCGCGGCGGCCGCCACGAAGATACAGGTCATCTCGAGCATCCCGTGCGGAAGAATGTACAGCACCATCAGGTCGGCCTTGTCGTGGACGGCCATCACCGCGCCGGTGGTCCCGAGACCCATCGCGTTCTGCACGAGCATGTAGACCGGCCAGATCCCCGTGACGCCGAAGAGCACGCACTGCATCGCGATCCAGGCGTTGTTCGTCCAGACCATGCCCATGAACACGGCAGCGGGGTTCTCGGTGTAGTAGCCCGTGAAGCTCTCGTCCGCATACTGCTCGAGTGCGGACGGCGAGCCCAGAGTCGCCACGAGCGCGGGATCGCTCGCGATCCAGGCCGCGGTGCCGACGGCGACCGCGATGAAGGAGATCGCGATGACCAGGGTCGTCCAACGCAGGCGATACAGCGCAGCGGGAAGCTGCAGACGGAAGAAGCGTCCGGTCTGCGTGAGGATGCTGTCCGATGCACCGGTCAGACGCAGGCGTGCACGGACCAGGATGGTCGACAGGTAGGCACCCTGCGGCGAATCGCCGACCGAGGTCTTGAGCTCAGCCAGGTCGGCGGAGGCGGCGCGGTATCGGACGATGAGCTCGTCGACCCCGTCCCCGTCGAGACGGGCGCGACTGAGTTGGTCCAGCCGCTCCCATTCGGCGCGGCGTGCATCTGTCAGCGCATCGGCATCCACCTGATTTACTGTACTCATGTCCACCCCGATCGATGCTGCAGACGAGGTGCTCTCCGGCGAGGCCGTGGCGATCGACGTGCAGCCCATCGGCTTCCTGCTCCGAGCGCTCGGCGCCGCGATCGACATGCTCCTCGGATACGCCGTGTTCCTCCTGTGGATCTTCCTACGCATCTGGCTGCTCGACGCCGGCGTGCTCGACGAGACGACGGATCGGATCGCCGTGGTCTCGGCCTTCGTGGTGAGCTTCGTGGTGCTGCCGATCACGATGGAGGTCGCCCTGAAGGGACGCAGCCTCGGCAAGCTCGCGGTCGGCGGGCGCATCGTGCGCGTGGACGGAGGCGCCGCGGGGTTCCGACACGCCTTCATCCGCGCCCTCCTCGGCGTGCTGGAGATCTACATGACCTTCGGCGGTGTGGCGGTGCTCACCGGCGCGTTCAACGCGCGGTCGCAGCGCCTGGGCGACCTGGTCGCCGGCACCTACAGTCAGCGCGTACGCACCCCCGCTCTCGTCGCGCACGTACCCGTGCTTCCTCCGTCGTTGGGCGGCTGGGCCCAGATCGCCGACGTCGCTCGGCTCCCCGACCGGCTCGCGCGGCGCATCTCCCAGTTCCTGCAGAGCGCCCCCCGCATGATTCCTGCGGCACGGGCACGTGTCGCGCTCGATCTGCTGACCGAGGCGACCCCCTTCGTCTCGCCGCTGCCTCCGGCTCCGCCGGAGCAGGCGCTGATCGGGATCACCGCGCTGCGCCGGGAACGCGAACGCCGGGCACTGGAGAACTCCGACCGTCGCGCCGAACGGCTCACCGGACGGCGCGTCGGCGTCTGAACGGCGTCGGTCACCGCGGCGTCCTCCGCACCTTCACGCGTGCGTCAGAAGCGGATCGCGTCGATCACCTTGACACGGAGAGCGACCAGCGCGGGGATGAACCCGGACACCGCACCGACGATGACCGACGCGAGGAGGCCGATGAGCGCCGCGCGCATCGGGAAGGGCGGGATGTCCTGGATCCCGTAGAACATCGACGTGATGATCCACTCCGAGCGCAGCACCGCGACGACGATCGCGATCCCGATCACTCCCGCGACCGTGGTGGCCACGAGGCTCTCCAGGAACACCGCGAAGAAGACCCGCCCCGAGCTCGCACCGAAAGCGCGCCTGACCCCGATCTCCCGAACGCGTTGACGCATCGCCACGAGCTGGATGTTGATCAGGCTGAGCGCCCCGAGGGCGAGGATCAGGGCCGCGATACCACCGGTGACCATCTCGAACGTCGCCTGCGCATCCAGAGCCCCCGGCTGCGCAGCCCAGTCGGACCTGCTCACGGACACCGTCTGACCTTCGGGCAGCCCCGCCCTGAGGTCCATCGCGAGCACCGGCGCGATCCGATCCACCTGGCCGGTCCCCATCCAGATCTCGTACTGCGTCCACGCATCGGTCGGGAGCGCATCCACGCGGGCACGGTAGGAGTCGTACAGCACATCGACGCGCATCTCCTCGTCGCCCATCCCCTGGCGCGGAGTGATGCCGATCACCTGGTACGTCCCGCCGGCCGGGCCGCCGAGCGTCACGGTCGGGTGCTGCGACAACGGCACACGCCCCAGCCGGTCCCACAGGGGCTCCGTGATGACGACGGGCGGGGCCATCGCCTCGCTGTCGGAATCGAGGAACCACCGCCCTTCCAGGAGGCGCTCGCGATGGATCTGCGAGAACGCGGGATCCATGACGCGGGCCGGAACCTGCACGATCCCGTCGGGGAGCTGGACGTCGAGCATCACGCCCTGGGAGATGCGCGCCGTGTGGCTGAACCCGAAGCGCTCGGACACGCGGTCGAAGCGGGCATCGAACTCGTCGGCGTCGACGGGCGTGCCGTCGTCGCTGTTGACCGCGACGACGACGGTGGCCGCTCGTCCGCCCCACCGGTCGGACTGCTCGGCTTGGAACTGTCGCTGGTACTCGGAGATCGCGACGACCGCGGTGAGCGCGCCCACGGACACGGCGATCCCGATGAGGCTGAGCAGCACGCGCAGTTTGTGCACACGGATCTCGGCCCAGGCGTCGGAGAGGGCGCCGAGGAAACCGGTCATGCGACCACCTCCGGTGCGGCGGAGGGCACGGGGGCGGCGAGGGTCGACGCCTCGAAGGCGCGGCTGAGGTCGGCGATCTCCAGGCGTCCGGCGTCGAGTCGGTAGTGGCGACGCGCCCGCGCAGCGACATGGAGATCGTGCGTGATGGTGACCAGTGCCGCGTCGGTCTCTGTCGCCACTTCGTCGAGCAGCGACATGACCGATGCCCCGGTGTCGATATCGAGGGCTCCGGTCGGCTCGTCCGCGAGGATCAGGACCGGTCTGCGGACGAGAGCCCGCGCGATGGCGACACGCTGCTGCTCACCGCCGGAGAGCTTGTCGGCGATCTGGTCGACGCGATGCCCCAGCCCGACGCGCTCGAGCATGTCGGCCGCGATCTGGCGACGGTTCCAGAACATCCGCCCCTTCGCGTGGCCGAGCGGCATCATCACGTTGTCGATCGCCGTACGCCCCGGCAGAAGGTTGAACTGCTGGAACACGAAGCCGACGTTGTCGCCGCGAAGGCGGTCGAGGCGACCGGAGCGCATCCGGCGCACCTCCCGACCTTCGAACGCGACGGAGCCGGAGGTGGGCGCATCCAACATCCCCAGGATGTTGAGCAGCGTCGATTTCCCCGACCCCGAGCGGCCCACGATGGAGACGTGGTCCCCCGCTCCGACCTCGAGGGTGACGCCCCGAAGGATCTCCAGGCGCGAGTCGTCGGCGAGCAGGACGCTCTTGGAGACGTCGTCGAGCGCGACCAGGCTCACCAGCTGGTCCCGGTGTCGCACTGCTCCACTCCCGGGGAGACCTCGTAGCAGAACTCCTCGACCGGCGCGACGAAGCCGGGCACGAACTGACGGATGCTGTCGCCCTCCGCCAGACCCTCCGTCACCTCGACCATGACGCCGTCGTTGACGCCGAGAGTCACCGCCCGCTCCTCGGGGTCGGAGCCGTCACCGGCGTCGACCCAGACCTTCCCCGACCCCGCACCGCCCTGGACGGCGGTGACCGGGATCACCAGCGCGTCATCCACCTGGCCGAGAGCGAGGTCGATCTTCGCGGGGAGACCTGCGAAGACCGTCTGGTCGACCGGGATCGCGCAGCGCACATTCGCGGTGCCCTCCGCCGTCACCTGGACTCCCACACCGGTGCACGCGAACGGGGCAGGGCCGCCCGTGATGGTGACCGTGGCCTCGGTGGGAGCATTGACGAGCCGGTACA
>NZ_QOAY01000314.1:5381-6690 GCF_003314775.1 Microbacterium sp. H6
TGCACGGGGTCGACGGTGGCGAGCAGGTGGTAGCGCGCTGGCGTGAGCTTGTACGTCTCGGTGCCGACCGTGGTGGCCTGGCCCTTGACGACGGCGAACTCCGACACGTCGCCGGCTTCGGGCGCGAGAACGTCGATGTCCTTGCGCGGCTCCTCCTGACGCACGGTGTACAGCTTCTGCCCCGCGGTCACGGTCGCCCCCTCCCCCACGTGCACGGCGAGGACGGTGCCGTTGAGCTCACCCCGGACGGCGAAGTCGTCGTCGCGCGCCACGTTCCCGCTCAGGCTCAGCGCGTTCACGACCGAACCGCGCTCGACAGCCACGACGGGATCCGTGATCCCGGCCTCCGGACTGACGACGCTCTCCGCGCGGTCGGGGAAGAACGCGATCTTGACGAGAGCCGCGGCGCACGCGCCGAAGACCACGACGAGAAGCAGGGGGAAGATCCAGCGACGCCAGACGATCACGAGTGCCTTTCCGGCCGCGCCGCCCTGGCACGCCTGCGGTCAGCGTATCCAGACTTCGGAATTCAGCGCTCGGCTGTGACCGCGTGTCGATCCACCGGTGTCAGGCGCGCAGTGCTTCGTGACGGACGACGAGCCACCCGGCGGGCACCGAGAGCCGGTCGGCGTGGGGCGAGCACAGATCATGCGCCTGAGGATCGTTCGCAGCGCCGAGCGGGCCGAGGGCCGCCATCTGATCGCCGTAGTCGTAGGTGAGGGTGGCCACGGCCTCTCGCGCGCAGCCGACCTTCGAGCACAGTCGTCCGTCCATCTCCGCCAGCGTACGGCGCACTCCGACGCGGCGACGGATGCCGCGCCGGGCGAGCCGCCACCGCCTAGACTTTCGTCATGCCTCGTCGACGCGCCACCCCCGCCACCGCCGCTCCTCGGCGCGGTGCGCGGCATGGGCGACATGGTCGCCTGGGCCGCAGCGAGGTCGTGCGTCCGCCGTTGGCTCCTCTCGACGGACGCATCGACCGGTTCGACCTCACGGTCGGCACGGCCGTCGAGTTCCTCCGCGGTACCTGGCCCGAACTGCAGGACGTCCGGTTCGAGATCGGCGCGATCCCGGGGTTCGACGCGACCGACGAAGTGCCCCGGTGGTATCTCGACCGCGAGAACCGGCGCATCGTGCTGTTCCGACTCCCCATCGAACGGCTCCTGCCCCCTGGGCACGACGATGCCGCGCACCGGCGCATGGCCATCGAGAGCGCGGTCTTCCGGGCAGCGGCCGAGTACGTCGGCCGCGAGCCGTGGGACCTCGGCCACGACCACTGACACCACGACTGACGCCACGACAGTCGTTG
>NZ_QOAY01000314.1:6714-9200 GCF_003314775.1 Microbacterium sp. H6
CCGGCATGTCGGCCCGAACGCGGTGCGCCGCTCAGGGATAGACCGTGATCGGCTTTTCTCCGCCGGCGCTCGTCTGGATGGGCATCACCGCGATGGCGCCGGGAGCCGTGAGCGCCACCGCAGCGTGCACGGGCGCCGTCGTCTGCATCCGATAGGTCGTACGCCCCGCGACGGCGACCCCGGCGGTCTCGCCTGCCGGGACGACGATCTCCTGCGCTTGCCCCCCGTCCACGGGTTCGAGTGTGACGGTGGCGTCAGCGTCGGATGTGTTGGCGAGCTGCAGTCTGGCCGCCGGACCGGACGGCACGGCGAACACCACATCGACATCGACCTCAGGAGCCGGCATCACCCAGGCGAAGTCCGAGTCGAGCCCGAATCCGTCCTGCTGTCGGACGGCGGCGATGAGCGGCACGTCCGCTTCCACCTCGACCGTGTACCGACCCGGCTCGAGACCGGACAGGGACACCTGGGACGGGAGATCGGCTTCGAGCGGGACGGTGAACTCATCGGCCAGACCCGCCTCCCCCTCGGCGTGGACCTTGACCTGGACGCGAGCGCCGACGCCCGGCGACAGAACGCGAAGAACAGTCATCTCGGAGTCGTCGCCGCTGGCCGGGAACGCCTCCACCCCGGTGAACACGAGCCTCTGCTGCGCCCCGGGGACCGAGTCCTGCAGGTCGATGCCCGCGGGATCGAGAACCCGCACCAGCGATGACTGGAGGGCTGCGCGCACCGGGGCTCCCACCGCGCTCACCTTCACCACGGGCACGTCGTTGCCGGTGGTGAATGAGGTGAGGGGAAGGGCCGTCTGCGAGCGCGCGGGGACGATCACCGTCCGCGTGCTCCGCGCGGGTCCGTACACCGACAGCGTGACCGTGGACGGGACATCGGCCGCATTCGTCAGCGTCACGATGTCCTCCGTCCCGGTGTCGATGCTTCCTCCGACGAGCCACGACTCCAATCGCGGCTGACCACACGGCAGGGCGGCGTATCCCGCGAGGTCGTCGGCCGCGATCGTGATCGACTCCGCTCCGGCGATCAGCGGTGCCGTGCGCCCGTCGACCCGCCCTGTGAGCCGTTCCGGTCCCTCGGCCTCCGGCAGATCCGTCACCGCGAGCCGATCCGCTTCCGGAGCTCCCGCGGTACCTCCTGTCGTCAGGGACGGGGAGGCTGCGGGGAGCATGTCCAGCGGGGCCGCGGCGTCGCGCCCGAGTGCACGGAGGTCACCGTTGCAGACGAGGATGCTGTCACCGGGGACCGGTGTGACCTCGACCTGTGCCGGATCGTGCGCGACGACAGGCCACGGGGCGTGCACCGCCGTCGCGACACCGATCACGCACGCGGCGATGACCGCCACGCCCGTGATGACCCTGGCACCGGTCGCGGCGACTCGGAATGCGCGGTTGCCACTGCTCATCGGTCCTCCTCGGTAGAGGTCGGGCGTCGTTCACCGCGGTCCGTCGACGCTTCTGTGCCAGACGAAGACGGCTCGTCGCTGGTCGGCTGGGCGATCGGCGCGAGGGCATCCTCGTTCAGTGCGGGCTCGTCCTGCGGGTCCTCGATCGTCCCCACCGGAGCTTCGTCGATGAGGTCAGCGTCCTCCCTGTGCCTCGGCAGGACGATCGGCTCGTCCGGCACACGACCGACGATCCGGGAGCGGGAGCGTGCGGCGCGGCGCGATGCCCTCGTCGGGATCGACAGCAGGAGGGCGGCGAACACCGCCAGCAGCTGCAGGGTGATCACGAGTCGTGCCGTGCCCTGCTGGGCGGAGGTGAGGGAGGGCTGCTCGGCAGGTTCGGCCTCCAGCCGCCAGAGCACTCCACGGTCGGTGGTCCCCGCGTGCACCAGGCCGGCACGCTGGTCGATCGCTGCGACGGCCTCGGTGCGCAGAGCCCTCGCTTTGTCGCCCTCTCCCTGGACCTGGGCGACGAGCACGTAGCTGATCCCCGTCTCCGCGAGGGCACCCGGCGCGTCGAAGTCGCGCGCGGAGAGGAGGTCCACGGCCAGCGTCGAGATGTCGGCGCCCTGTGGCTCGACGGCGGTGGAGGTCAAGGTCGACTGCGAACCGAGGGTCTCGCTCGCGCCCCACGTCACCTCAGCGGCGAGGCCGCCGTCGTTCTGGGGGGTCAGCACGAGAGTGGCGATCGAGCGATCACCGGCCGCCTGTGCTGCCACGTATGCCGGCAGCGTCGAATCCGGCCCGTTGGTCAGGACCGAACGGTCGGTGTGCTGCGCACTGAGCGCGGGCACCGCGCATGCTGCCAGTGCCGCCGCTGCGACCACCGCGGCGGAGACCCGCAGCCGCGGCATGGTGAGAGCGGTGTCCAAGGTGACGACCGCGGCACCGACCACGCCGATCCAGGCCAGGCTGAGCCCTGCCCCTGGCCAGATCGCGACCGGAGTTCCCTGCGCGAAGCTCACGGTGACGCCGACAGCGAGGAAGGCCGTCGCGAGCCCGGATGCAGCGACGACGAGCAGGGTGATCC
>NZ_QOAY01000231.1:0-897 GCF_003314775.1 Microbacterium sp. H6
CCGTGCGTGGGGGCCTGGACGCGGCGCCGGCGCTGGGAAGTCGCGCGGCGGACACGCTCGCCGGTCTCGGCCCGGAAAGGCTCGGAGCCGGTGCCGTCATCCGGGTCGGCGATGCCGGCGTGCATCCCGTCGAGCCCGATGCCCTTCCGCGCGATCTGCCGGCCCCCGGCGAACTCATCGAGCTCGAGATCACGCTCGGTCCGCGCGACGACTGGTTCACGGCGTCGGCACTCGCCACCCTCACCGACCAGGAGTGGACGGTCACGCCACGGTCCGATCGCGTCGGCATCCGCCTGCACGGTGAGGTGCCTCTGGAACGTGCGCGCGTGGGCGAACTCGCGAGCGAGGGTGCCGTCACCGGTGCGATCCAGGTGCCGCCCGACGGACAGCCGGTCCTGTTCCTCCCCGACCATCCGCTCACCGGGGGATACCCCATCATCGGTGCGCTCACGGATCGCAGCCTCGACCTCGCGGGTCAGCTGGCTCCGGGAGTGCGTCTTCGTCTCACCGTCAAGGAGCCCTCATGACCACGGCGTCACCCACGCAGAAGGTGCTGATCGCGAATCGCGGAGAGATCGCGGTTCGTGTGATCCGTGCCTGCGCTGAAGCCGGATACACCTCGGTCGCGGTCTATGCGGATCAGGATGCCGATGCCCTGCACGTGCGCCTGGCCGACGAGGCCGTGGGGCTGGGCGGCTCCACGGCGGCCGAGACGTACCTGTCCGTCGACGCGCTGCTCGCGGCCGCGCGGCAGTCAGGGGCGACTGCCGTGCACCCCGGATACGGATTCCTGTCGGAGAGCGCGGGCTTCGCCCGTGCCGTGGAGGATGCGGGGCTGGTCTGGATCGGACCGACCCCCGAGAGCATCGACGCGCTCGGCGACAAGATGACGGCCCG
>NZ_QOAY01000231.1:1062-1348 GCF_003314775.1 Microbacterium sp. H6
GGTGGCGTTCGCCGAGGAACATGGCCTCCCGATCGCGATCAAGGCCGCGTTCGGCGGCGGCGGACGCGGGCTCAAGGTGGTGCGTGAGCTTTCCGAGGTCGCGGGGGCCTTCGACGCGGCCACTCGCGAGGCGGTCGCGGCTTTCGGCCGAGGAGAGTGCTTCGTGGAGCGCTTCCTCGAGAGCCCGCGCCACATCGAGGTGCAGGTGCTCGGCGACGGACTCGGCGGTGTCGTGGTGGTCGGCGACCGCGACTGCTCGATGCAGCGCCGCAATCAGAAGCTGATC
>NZ_QOAY01000231.1:1385-8587 GCF_003314775.1 Microbacterium sp. H6
AGGAGGCGCCTGCTCCCGGGCTCTCCGTCGAGCAGCGTGCGCGGTTCCACGATGCAGCGCGCTCGATCTGCGGTGAGGTGCAGTACCGCGGGGCGGGCACCGTGGAGTTCCTGCTCGCCGCCGACGGCACCATCTCGTTCCTCGAGGTGAACACCCGGCTCCAAGTGGAGCATCCGGTCACTGAAGAGGTCACCGGCGTCGATCTGGTGCGCGAGCAGTTCCGCATCGCGTTCGGGGAAGGCCCATCGTTCGTCGAGACGCCCACGCCGGCCGGGCACGCGTTCGAGTTCCGCATCAATGCCGAAGACCCCGGGCGCGGATTCCTGCCGAGCCCCGGTCGTGTCGAGAGGCTGCGGATCCCCGGCGGCCCTGGCGTGCGCTGGGACAGCGGCATCGAAGAGGGCGACGTCGTGCAGCCGGCCTTCGACTCGATGATCGCCAAGCTGATCGTGCACGCCGACTCCCGCGATGCCGCCATCGTGCGCGCGCGGCGGGCGCTGCGGGAGCTCACGGTCGATGGACCGGCCACCGTCATCCCGTTCGACGTGATGGCGCTCGACGAGCAGGCGTTCGCCACGGCGACCTTCGCGGTGCACACCCAGTGGATCGAGAAGGCGCTGCTGCCGAAGCTCGAGACTCAGTCGCGACCTGCAGCGGTGCCGGAAGACGTGCTGCAGCGCTTCCCGGTCGAGATCGACGGTCGACGTGTGATGCTCGGGATCCCCGCCGGATTGTTGTCGGGCCTCGGTCGTCCCGTCGACCCTGCGGCCGCAGCACCCACGACCGATCCGAGTGAGCTGCGCTCGCCGGTTTCCGGCACTCTCGTGCGGTGGCTCGTCGACGACGGCGCCGAGGTCACGGAGGGCGAACCCGTCGCGGTGCTCGACGCCATGAAGATGGAGACCACGGTGACCGCGCACCGGACCGGGACCCTTTCCTACCGAGCTGAGGTCGCGGAGATGGTGTCGGCGGATCAGGTTCTCGGGGCCATCGGCTGAGCGCTCCACGGCGAACGCAGCGATCCCGGATGCCTCAGGAGGGGCATCCGGGATCGTCGTCTGTGGGACCGGCTTACTCGGGATCGCCGCCGAGCGGGCCGACGGCCTCCAAGGGCTTGGGGTCGTCGGCGCCTGTCTTGCGCAGGCGGGCGATGAGGTTGCCCAGGTGGTAGATCAGGATCGCAGCGACGGTGGCGATGACGATGCCGCCCAACTCGAAGCCGGATGCCTCGTCCTTGATCATGAAGCCTCCGACGGCCATGATCAGCGCGACAGCTGCCGTGTACTGATTGACCGGGCGCGAGAAGTCGACCCGGTTGTCGACCCAGATCTTGATGCCGATGACGCCGATCAGGCCGTAGAGCGCCGTGGTCACGCCGCCGAGCACTCCCGCGGGCACCGAGTTGATGACCTCGCCGAACTTGGGGGAGAGGCTGAGGAGGATCGCGGCCGCGCCGGCCACCCAGTACGCGGCGGTCGAGTAGACGCGGGTGGATGCCATCACGCCGATGTTCTCGCCGTAGGTCGTCGTGCCCGAACCGCCGAAGAATCCCGCGAGCGTGGTGGAGACGCCGTCTGCGATCAGGGCCTTGCCGGTCTGCTGGTTCACGGTCGTGTCACCCGTCATGGTCGCGACGCCGCGCACGTGTCCGACGTTCTCGGCGATCAGGACCAGGACCACGGGAAGGAACATCGCGAGCGCGGTGAGGGTGCCGGGCTCGGTGAAGTTCGGGAAGTGGAAGGTGGGAAGGCCCACCCAGTCGGCCTTCTCGACGGCCGAGAAGTCGAGCTCTCCCCGGAACGCCGCGAAGATGTAGCCGGCGATCACGCCGAGGAAGATCGAGATGCGGCCCAGGAATCCGCGGAAGACGACGGCGAAGAGGATGGTGATGGCGAGCGTGAACGTCGCCGTCACGGGCGCTGCCGCGTAGTTGTTGTGCGCGGCACCGGCGAGGTTGAACCCGATGAGGGCGACGATCGTGCCGGCGAGGACCGGCGGCAGGAAGCGGTCGACCCACTTCACCCCGACCGTGTGCACCACGACCCCGATGATCGCCAGCAGTACGCCGACCGCGACGATCCCGGCCAGGGCCGTGCCCATGTTCGCGGAGGCGGTGGCGGCGGTCACGGGCGCGATGAAGGCGAACGACGAACCGAGGTAGCTGGGCAGCTTGTTGCGTGTGACCAGCAGGAACAGGATCGTTCCCACACCGCTGAAGAGAAGCGTGGTGGCGACCGGGAACCCGGTGATGATCGGCACCAGGAACGTGGCCCCGAACATCGCCACGACATGCTGGAGTCCGATCGCGATCGTCGCGGGCCAGTTCAGGCGCTCGTCGGGACGGACGACGGCGCCGGGCTCGACCGTGCGGCCGTTTCCGTGCAGCTTCCACAGGGCCATGCGGGCTCCTCAGGTTCGGGGGATGGCAGGAGTGCCGGAGCAACACTACCGATTCCTGAGTTTTCACTGAACGTCTTCTACCATGGTAGACGGCGAGGTAGAATGGTAGACATGAGCCTGAACATCAAGAACGAGACGACGCATGAGCTGGTGCGCCGGCTCGCGGCGCTCACCGGGCAGAGCCAGACCAGTGCGGTGGAAGATGCCGTTCGGCGGCGCCTCGCCGAGTTGGAGGAGCAACGCTCGGGCGAAGAAGAGGAGCGCCGTCGCCGTATCCGTGCGGTGATCCGCCGGGCGCAGCAGATTCCCTCCACCGGACGCACGACCGAGGAGATCATGGACGAGCTCTACGACGAGACGGGTATGCCGCGTTGATCGTCGATTCCTCGGCCCTCGTGGCTGTCTTGATGGCTGAGCCCGAAGCTGCCGAGATGAGCGAACTGTTGGAGGAGGGTCCCTTCTCACTGTCCGCGGCCACGCTCACGGAGTGCATGATCGTGCTCCGCGGCAAGGGAGGCGAGGCGAAGGTGCTCGCGCTGGACGAGCTTCTGGAAGCGACGGGTGCGACCGTCGTTCCGCTCGACGAGGCCCAGGCGCGTCTGGCGGCCAGGGCGTTCGTCAGATTCGGACGCGGTTCCGGGAGCGCGGCTCAGCTGAACTACGGCGACTGCTTCTCTTATGCTCTCGCGATCAGCCGCGACGAGCCTCTGCTCTTCAAGGGTGACGACTTCATCCACACAGACGTGCGCCGGGTGGAGCTGACCTGAGTTGTCAGGCCTGAAGCGTCAGGCGCCGAGGCGCTCGATCAGCTCGCGGTAGCGGTCGGCGGTGCGCTCGACCACGTCGTCCGGGAGCAGGGGTGGCTCGCCCTCCTGGTCCCAGTTGGCGGCGAGCCAGTCGCGCACGATCTGCTTGTCGAAGCTCGCCATCCGCGCGCTCGGTGTCGTGCCGGTGCGCCAGGCCTCGGCATCCCAGTAGCGGGACGAATCGCTCGTGAGCACCTCGTCGGCCAGGCGCAGCGTGCCGTCGGCGTCCGTGCCGAACTCGAACTTGGTGTCGGCGAGGATCAGACCCTTCTCCTCGGCGATGGCGGACGCAGCCGTGTAGATGGCAAGGGAGGTGTCGCGCAGCTCGACCGCGCGCTCGGGGCCGACGAGCTCGACCGAGCGCTCGAACGTGATGTTCTCATCGTGTTCGCCCATCGGGGCCTTGTATGCCGGAGTGAAGAGAGGTTCGGGCAGTCGGTCGCCGTTCTGCAGGCCGGCCGGCAGCGGGATGCCGCACACCGTCCCGCTCTCCCGATACTCCGCCCATCCGGAACCGGTGATGTAACCGCGTACGACGCACTCGATCGGCAGCATCTCGAGCGACTGGGCGAGCATCGCGCGATCCGCCACGGCCTCTGGCAGCTCGCCCTCGGCGATGTGGTTGGGGAAGTCGGAGAGCTGCGCGAACCACCAGCGGCTCAGTCGCGTCAGCAGGGCGCCCTTGTCGGTGATACCGGGGGAGAGGACGAAGTCGAAGGCGCTCACCCGGTCGGAGGCGACGACGAGGATGCGCGTATCCGCCGGATCCTCGGAGGCGTACAGGTCGCGGACCTTGCCCGAGTAGATGTGCCGCCAGCCGGGAATGCTCTGTGCCGTGCCTTCTGAAGGTGTGCTCACCCGCCCATTATCCCGGTTCCCTCGCGATGCTCTCACCCGCGCTCCTTCGCGACCCATGCTCCGCGTCGACACCCATCCCCGCACACGCCGGGGGGCGTGGGTCTCGACGG
The DNA here is from genome assembly GCF_003314775.1 of Microbacterium sp. H6. Taxonomy (NCBI): domain Bacteria; kingdom Bacillati; phylum Actinomycetota; class Actinomycetes; order Micrococcales; family Microbacteriaceae; genus Microbacterium; species Microbacterium sp. H6. Next base: position 5,560 of record NZ_QOAY01000231.1, read on the forward strand.
AGAGCATGGGTCTCGACGGAGAGCATGGGTCTCGGTGAGAAGTTCGACCCCGTCTGTTCAAGGGGCGGAAACAGGCGTATAGTCCACATGGACTATTTGAGGTGGGACATGAAGAAGGATGCGGTCGACCGGCTCACTCCCATGGGGGTGATGGTGCTCGCGCTGCTGCGCGAAGGCGACATGCACCCCTATGAGATGGTGCGTCTCATGCGGGCGCGCCATGATGATCGACTGCTCACGATCACCAACGGGACGCTGTACCACACGGTGTCCCGGCTGCACCGCGCCGGCCTGATCGACGAACTCGGCATCGACCGCGAGGGAAATCGGCCCGAGCGGACGACCTACTCCTTGACGGAGACCGGACGTGAGGCCGTCGTGACGTGGGTGCAGCGTGAGCTGCCCCGCATCGATCACCCGGCCGACTTCCGCATCGCGCTCGCCGAGGCGCACAACCTCGAACGCCCGGAGGTCATGGACCTCCTGCGCGCGAGGCGCGTCGCGCTCGTCGAGGATCACGCTCGCCACCGCGACGGGCTCGGCAACGCGAGGGAGAAGCACGTGCCCGAGCAGGTGCTGGTCGAGATCGAGCGTCAGGAAGCTCTGCTGGCGGCCGAGCTCCGCTGGCTCGACTCCCTCCTCGATCGTCTCGAAGCCCGTGTCCTGCCGTGGGGTCCCACGGCATTCCAGAACTCAGACCGCTACCGCGCTCAGCGAAAGGCTGCACAGCAATGACAGATATCCCTCGCGACGGAGACCGCCCGCCGGTCTCCGCGCCCTCCACCTCCGGTCCGTCGACCGGTACCTACTCGGTCGGGCACAAGCCCGCGAGCCCCTGGCCCGCCCTCTGGGCGCTGGTCATCGGGTTCTTCATGATCCTGGTCGACACCACGATCGTCTCGGTCGCGAACCCGGCGATCAAGGCCGCCCTCGACCCCGACACGAACAACCTCGACAACGTCGTGTGGGTCACGAGCGCCTACCTGCTCGCGTATGCGGTGCCGCTGTTGATCACCGGGCGCCTGGGTGACCGCTTCGGCCCGAAGAACATCTACCTCATCGGCCTCGCGGTGTTCACCCTCGCCTCGCTGTGGTGCGGGCTGTCCGATTCGCTCGAGATGCTCATCGCCGCACGTGCCGTGCAGGGTCTCGGCGCCGCTTTCATGACCCCGCAGACCATGGCCGTGATCACCCGCACCTTCCCGCCCGAACGTCGAGGCGCGGCGATGGGGCTGTGGGGTGCGACCGCCGGTGTCGCCACGCTCGTCGGTCCGCTCGTGGGTGGTCTGCTCGTGGACGGCTTCGGCTGGGAGTGGATCTTCTTCGTGAACATCCCGGTCGGCATCGTCGCCTTCGTGCTCGCTTGGCGCCTGGTCCCGAAGCTGGCCACGCACCCGCACCGCTTCGACATCGTGGGTGTGGTGCTCAGCGCCGTGGCGCTGTTCCTCATCGTGTTCGGACTCCAGGAAGGCGAGAAATTCGACTGGGGCGTGATCTGGGGCCCGATCTCGGTGTGGAGCCTGATCATCGCCGGACTCGTCGTGCTCGGGTTGTTCATCTTCCAGCAGGCGAAGACACGCAGTGAACCTCTTGTTCCGCTCGAACTGTTCCGCGACCGCAACTTCTCCGGAGCGAACGTGGCCATCGCCGCCGTGGGCTTCACGGTGACGAGCATGTCGCTGCCGATGATGTTCTTCCTGCAGACCGCGCGGGGGCTCACCCCGACGGAGGCGGCGCTGCTCCTCATCCCGATGGCGGTGCTGTCGGGAGTGCTCGCTCCGGTCGCGGGCAAGATTCTCGACCGCGTGGACCCGCGCATCATCCTCATCCCCGGGCTGCTCTGCGTCGCCGCCGCACTGATCTGGTACTCCGCTCTGATCAACATGGACACCCCGATCTGGATGTTCCTGCTGCCCTCTGCGCTGATGGGTATCGGCAACGCCGGCATGTGGGGGCCGCTCGCCACCACCGCGACGCGCAAGCTGCCCCCGCGCCAGGCGGGTGCAGGTGCCGGCATCTACAACACCACCAGGACCATCGGATCGGTGATCGGGTCGGCCTCCATCGCCGCGTTCATGCAGTCCCGTCTCGAAGCGAACCTTCCGGGGCTCGCTGACGCACCGGCGGGCATCTCCACCGGGGGTGCACTGCCGCCGCAGGTGGCGGACGGGTTCGCTGCGGGAATGTCGCAGGCGATCCTGCTGCCGGCGTGCGTCATGGCGGTCGCGCTCATCGCCTCGCTGTTCCTCGGTCGTTACGACAAGACGGAGCCGGCAGTGCCCGCATCCGCGCGCACCGAGTAATCGAACCAGGGGAGGGGCCGTGTCCGTCGGTTTGCGGATGCCGCCCCTTTCTGGTGTCATCGGGCGATGACGATCGCACTCTCTCGACCGAACATCGACCTCTTCGACTCCTGGGCCGCCGCAGTGGCCGAGTTCGAGGGTGGACACGTCGACGGGGGCGGTCTCGAGAAGGGCTTCGTGCCGGACCGGGCCGCTTTCGAGGCGTTCGTCGAGCGTGCAGAGCTCTACGCCACACCTGGCGCGGTGCTCCCGGAGGGGCACGTGCCCTGCGACTACTACTGGATCACCGAGGGCGATCAGGTGGTCGGCTTCCTCTCCTTCCGCCGAGAGCTCAACGACTACCTGCGTCGCTTCGGCGGCCACATCGGTTATTCGGTGATCCCTTCCCGTCGCCGCGAAGGGATCGTTCGCGAGGCGATGCGGCAGGTGCTCCGCCAGGCGAAGGCGGAGGGCTACGAACGGGTCATGCTCACCTGTGACGACGACAACGTCGGGTCCATCCGCACCATCGAGGGAGCCGGTGGCGAGCTCGAAGACGTGATCGAGGCACCGCAGGCGGGGCAGCCTCTCGTCCGCCGGTATTGGATCGACGTTTCGGGCACCCGACTCGCCGCGAGCTAGGGTAGTTCCTCGGCGGTCGTCCGGTCGCTGCTGTCGACCCGAGGAGCACACGTCGTGATCCGAAATCCATCCACCGCGGCTGGCCGTCTGCGCCGATCGGTGCG
>NZ_QOAY01000231.1:8636-12763 GCF_003314775.1 Microbacterium sp. H6
CCGGCGCAGCCGCACTCGTCGCCTTCGTCGGCGTCGGGGCGCTCCTCGCCGGTGCCGCCCCCGCCGCCGCAGCGAACGACGGCGACAAGTACGTCATCGGCACCGACACGACGTTCGCGCCGTTCGAGTTCACGAATGCCGACGGCGACCTCGTCGGCATCGACATGGACCTGCTCCGCGCGATCGCGAAGGACCAGGGGTTCGAGGTCGAGATCCGCCAGCTCGGATTCGACGCCGCCGTCCAGGCGCTGCAGTCGAACCAGGTCGATGCGGTCATGGCCGGCATGTCGATCACCGAGGAGCGGCAGAAGACGTTCGACTTCAGCGAGCCCTACTTCACCAGCGGCATCCAGCTCGGCGTGCTCGAGTCGAGCGACATCACGTCGCTCGACGACCTCGACGGCAAGGCCGTCGCGGTCAAGACCGGTACGCAGGGGCAGACCTTCGCCGACGAGAACAAGGACGAGTACGGGTTCAAGGTCACCCCGTACCAGGACACGACCGACATGGTCGACGCGGTGAAGGCCGGCCAGGCGGTCGGCTACTTCGAGGACTTCCCGGTGCTCGCATACGGCATCCAGCAGGGCTCCGGCTTCCGCCTCGTGGGTCAGCCCGAGCTCGGCGGCGAGTACGGATTCGCGGTCAACAAGGGGCAGAAGCCCGAGCTGATCGAGATGTTCAACGCCGGGCTCGCGAACCTGAAGGCTTCAGGGGAGTACGACAAGATCGTCGACACCTACCTGTCGGGTGGCGAGGAGTCCACGCAGCCGACCGACATCTTCTCCGTCGCGGTGAAGTACTGGCCGGCTCTCATGGAGGGCCTGTGGCTCACGATCCTCGCGACGATCGTCGCCATCGTGGCCGCGTTCATCCTGGGGCTCATCTTCGGCTTCGGACGGGTCTCGAAGTTCGCGCCGTTCCGCTGGGTCGCGACCGCCTACGTGTACGTCTTCCGCGGCACTCCGATCCTCATCCAGGCCTTCTTCGTGTTCTTCGCGATCCCGCAGCTGTTCCCCGGCCTCACCTTCAACCCGTTCGTCGCCGGAGCGATCACGCTCTCGCTCAACACGGGTGCCTACATGACCGAGATCATCCGCGGTGGCATCCAGGCGGTCGACCCCGGCCAGAATGAGGCCTCGCGTTCGCTGGGTCTGAGCCACTGGAAGACCATGCAGAAGGTCGTGCTCCCGCAGGCGTTCCGCATCATGGTGCCCTCGTTCGTCAACCAGGGCATCATCACCCTCAAGGACACGTCGCTGATCAGCGTCATCGGCCTCGCCGAGCTGACGTTCGTCTCCCGCCAGATCATCGCCTCGACGTATCTGTCGGCGCAGGTGCTGACGATCGTCGCCATCATCTACTTCGTCGTGATCACGCTGCTGACGCTGCTCGCGAACCGCCTGGAGAGGACGTTCAACGCATGAGCAAGATCCTGGTGCAGGACCTGCACAAGTCGTTCGGTGACAACGAGGTGCTCAAGGGCATCGATCTGGCCGTGGAGGATGGCGAGGTCGTCGCGGTCATCGGCCCGTCCGGCTCGGGGAAGTCCACGCTGCTGCGCTGCCTGAACAAGCTCGAGGAGCCCACGTCGGGGCACGTCATCATCGATGGCGTCGACCTGACGGACAAGAGCGTGAAGCTCGATGAGGTGCGCCAGCGCATCGGCATGGTGTTCCAGCACTTCAACCTCTTCCCGCACATGACCGTGCTCGAGAACATCACTCTCGCCCCGGTCGAGTGCGGCAAGCTGACCAAGGCCGAGGCGAAGGAGCGGGCGCTCTCGCTCCTCGAGCGTGTCGGCCTGTCGGAGAAGGCGGGCGCGAAGCCGGCATCCCTCTCCGGCGGTCAGAAGCAGCGCGTGGCGATCGCCCGTGCGCTGGCGATGGACCCCGAGATCATGCTGTTCGACGAGGCGACGAGCGCGCTCGACCCGGAGATGGTCGGCGAGGTGCTCCAGGTCATCCGCGACCTCGCCTCCGGCGGCATGACCATGGTGCTGGTGACGCACGAGATGGGCTTCGCGCGTGAGGTCTCTGGCCGCACGGTCTTCATGGACGGCGGCGTCGTGGTGGAGGAGGCCCCGCCCGCCGAGCTGTTCGGCGCCCCCAAGAACGAGCGTCTGAAGGACTTCCTCTCCAAGGTGCTCTGACGCCCTTCCTCGTTACGAATCGTGCAAATGGTTGCATTCCGCCCCGGGATGCAACCATTTGCGCGATAGGAACGAGGGTCAGGGTGCGGGATGCCTGCGGATGGTCGCGCTGACCAGGGCGGCGACCGCGCAGAGACCCGCGGCGGCGAACCACGCGACCGTGTACTGGCCGGTGTGGTCGCGCACGACACCGGCGAGGATCGAGGCGATGCCGGCGCCGATCTGATGCGCCGCGAACACCCAGCCGAACACGAGCGGACCCTTGTCGCCGAAGACCTCACGGCACAGCGCGATGGTCGGCGGCACGGTCGCGACCCAGTCGAGCCCGTAGATGACGATGAACACGACGATGCTCGGCTGCACCTCCGCCGAGAGCAGGCTCGGCAGGAAGAGCAGGCTCACCCCGCGCAGCGCGTAATACGCGGCCAGGAGGATGCGTGGATTCACGCGGTCGGTGAGCCAGCCGGAGAACACGGTGCCGACGATGTCGAAGACGCCCACGACCGCGAGAAGGCCGGCCGCGGTGGTCGTCGCCATGCCATGGTCGTGGGCGCTCGGGATGAAATGCGTGCCGATCAGTCCGTTGGTCGTCGCTCCGCAGATCGCGAAGCCGATCGCCAGCGCCCAGAAGGTCTTGGTGCGCGCGGCCTCTCTCAGCGTCGAGAGGGCGAGCTTCGCCGCGCCCCAGGCAGAGCCGCGACGGACGGGTGCAGGGGCGGGCGCGAGTGAGGTCTCGCCGTAGCGGGCGACGCCGAGGTCGCTCGGCCTGTTGCGCAGGAAGATCCAGACCAGGGGCACGACGGCGAGAGCTCCGCCCGCGATGATGAGTGACGCTCCGCGCCAACCGACGTCCTCGGCAGCGGCCGCGATCACGGGGAGGAAGATGAGCTGACCTGTCGCGCTGCCTGCGGTCAGAACGCCCGAGACGAGTCCGCGCCGGGTGGCGAACCAGGTGTCGGTGATGGTCGCCGCGAACACGAGCGCCATCGAGCCCGTGCCGAGTCCGATCAGCACGCCCCAGGTCAGGATGAGCTGGCCGGGGGTCGCCACGAACACGCTCAGCGCTGAGCCCGCCCCGATCACGAAGAGAGCGACGACCGTGACCGCGCGGATCCCGAACCGCTGCATGAGGGCTGCTGCGAACGGGGCGATGAGTCCGTAGAGCAGCAGATTGATGGAGACGGCGAGCGACAACTCCGCCGTGGTCCATCCGAACTCCTCCTCGAGTGGCACCATGAGCACGCCGGGAGCTGCGCGGAAACCGGCGGCGCCGATCAGGGCGATGAGAGCCACGAGGGCCACAGTCCACGCGGGGTGGAATCGACGCTGCCGAGTGCCGAGGGGTTCCTCGATCGACCCGTCGAGCGATTCGGCGGTCATGCTGCGCGTCCGGTGAGGAGGGGGAACGGCTCCCCGCCCATGCTGTGTCGCGCCCAGTGGGTGCTGTCGACGTCGAGGGGTGCCGCGCACGTGACGCACCAATCGACCGAATCCGAGATCTCGCCGCATCGACCGCAGCTCACCGTCAGGCCCCAGGGGCCATCGGGGTCGGTCACGCGGGAGAACCGTGCGTAGGCGTGCAGGATCGGGAGTGTCTGATGCCCCGCGATCGTCACGCGGTAACCGCTGCGCGCATCGGCGGGGTCTTCGCGCTCGACGAGTCCTGCCTCGCTCATCGCCGTGAGTCGCCGGGACAGTACGGAGTCGGCCGCGCCGGTGGCTTCGCGCAGCTGGTCGAACCGAGTGCGTCCGGAGAAGAGCTCACGCAGGATGAGCAGCACCCAGGGGTCGGCGAGGATGTCGGCGGAGCGCGCGATGGGGCAGGTCGCAGACGACCAGTCGGAGCGGAGCGGCATGCAATAACTTTCTTGAAGAAAGCGTCGAGTGTCAATCGCGTTCACACACGTTGGCAGTCATCCGCCCCGTATTCGGCGGATTTCATGCGCTACGCCGCGAACTTCTCCGGCTCCCCGAGCCC
>NZ_QOAY01000046.1:0-3916 GCF_003314775.1 Microbacterium sp. H6
GAGGCCCCGCTCGTGCGCCCGCACAGCGAGTGCCTGACGGGCGACGTGTTCGGGTCGGAACGCTGTGACTGCGGCCCTCAGCTGCGCGAGGCCGTGGAGCGCATCGCGGAGGAGGGCGGCTTCCTGCTCTACCTGCGCCAGGAGGGGCGCGGCATCGGCCTGTACGCCAAGCTCGACGCGTACGCCCTGCAGGATGCCGGCCTCGACACGTACGAGGCGAACGTCGCCCTGGGCCGGGGTGAGGACGAGCGCGACTACACGGTGGCGGCGCAGATGCTGCACGCGCTCGGCGTCGACGGTATCCGCCTGCTGAGCAACAACCCCGACAAGGCGGTGCAGCTCGAAGCCCTCGGGGTCCGCGTGACCGAGCGTGTACCCACCCGGGTGCACCTGTCGGAGTCGAACTCCCGCTACCTGCAGGCCAAGCGCGACCACACGGCGCACACACTCGACCTGTCCGCGGCATGACGGCAGGCGCGACAGCACGGGAGGGCATCATGACCTCGGAGGCGGACGGGACGGCGGAGCAGAATCCGCGTCGGCTCGACGACACCGAGATGGATACCTGGCTGCCGGTCATCCGCTTCGTGCAACTGCTCCCTCAGGTGCTCGACCGCACGCTGAAGGAAGAGGTCGGTCTCAACCACGCCCGCTACGCCATCCTCATCACCCTGGCCGGCCGGGGTGAGAGCGCCGTGACCATGACCGAGCTCGCCCGCATCGCCGGCCTCAGCCGGTCGCGTCTGAGCCACGCGCTGGACTCGCTCGAGGAGCGCGGCTGGGTCGAGCGCACCTCCTGCGGCTCCGACAAGCGCACCCTCTCGGCCTCGCTGACGCCGGCCGGACGGGAGATGCTCCGCACGGCGGCCCCCGTGCACGTCGAGCAGGTGCGGGAGCTCGTGCTCGATCCCCTCACCGGCGAGGAGCGCGAGCAGCTGGGGGCGATCCTCGGAAAGCTGCTCCCCGGCGTGACCGCGGCCCTCTGACGTACGGCCCGGGTCACCGGTACCGCCAGTACCTCCCTGTCCGGTCGTCGAGCGCGTAGCGTCGGATGCATGGACACCCGCAGCGAGGTGCGCGAGTTCCTCTCCACGAGGCGCGCACGCATCACCCCCGATCAGGCCGGACTCCCGGCGTTCGGCGGCAACCGCCGCGTTCCCGGACTGCGCCGCGAGGAGGTCTCGCTGCTCGCGGGGGTCAGCGTCGACTACTACACGCGTCTCGAACGCGGAGACCTGTCCGGGGCATCGGACAGCGTGCTCGATGCGCTGTCCCGTGCGCTCCAGCTGGATGAGGCCGAGACCGCGCACCTGTTCGACCTCGCCCGCGCCGCGAACACCTCGCCGGTCGCGCGCGCACCACGGAAGAAGACGACAGAGCTGCGTCCGAGCATCCTGCGCCTGCTCGACGCCATGACCGAAGCTCCGGCGATCGTGCGCAACAACTACTTCGACTACCTGGCGGCGAACGCCCTGGGTCGCGCCCTCTACGCGCCCGTGTTCGCGCAGCCGCAGCCGAACAGCGCGCGCTTCGCCTTCCTCGATCCGGCCGCGAAGGAGTTCTACCCCGAGTGGGATCGGAACACGCAGGAGCTCGTGGCCGCGATGCGCGGGGAGGCCGGACGCAACCCGTTCGACCGGAAGCTCACCGACCTGGTGGGCGAGCTCTCGACGCGGAGCGAGCGGTTTCGCACGCTGTGGGCCGCCCACAACGTGCGCTTCCACCGCACCGGGGTCAAGCGCATCACGCATCCCGTGGTCGGGGAGATCGAGCTCTCCTACGAGGCCTTCGAGCTGCCGGCCGATCCCGGGCTGCACCTCTCGACCTACACCGCGGAGCCAGGGACGGCATCGGCCGACAAGTTGAGGATGCTCGCGAGCTGGGCGGCGACGGATGCCGCCGCATCCCCCTCGCCCGAAGGCGCCGGCTCCTCGGCTTCGACAGACTCCGCCCCTGGTCACGCGGACGCCTAAGGACCCGCTGTTCTGCTCTGAGCAGAACCGCTCGAACCGTCCGGACACCTCGGCCTATCGTGAGGCATGGCCGACCTGCTCTCGTTCCCGCACACTCCTCGCTCCGACCGCCCGAAGTCGAACGACCCCGAGCCGCTGTGGCGTCACCTCCTCGGCGACCAGCTGCGTCGTCGACGCCACGACCGCGAGGAGACGCTCACCGAGACCGCCGAGAAGGCCGGCGTCTCGCCGCAGTACCTCTCCGAGGTGGAACGCGGGTTGAAGGAGCCGTCGAGCGAGATGATCGCCGCGATCGCCGGTGCGCTCGACACGAGTCTGATCGAGCTCACCAGCGACGTGGCCGACAGTCTGCGATCGACGGCCCCCTCGCGTGGCGCGTTCGCCCTCGCCGCCTGACCCCGAACCCGTGGTCGCTGGCCCGTCATCTGGTCCTGACCCGTCATCTGGTCCTGACCCGTCATCTGGTCGCTGACCCGTCACCTGGTCGCTGACCCGTCACCTGGTCGCTGACCCGTCATCTGGTCCCTGACCCGTCATCTGCATGAGCGACGGACGGATGCATGACCACAGGTCCCGCGTCGGTCATGCAGCCGCCCGTCGCTCATGCATCCGTCCGGCAGCCCGGACGCCGCCTCAGCTCCGCGCGCCGAGCACGGTGTCGATCAGTCCGTAGTCGAGCGCGGCGGGTGCCGTGAACACCCGATCACGGTCTGTGTCGGCTCGGAGTTCGGCGACCGTGCGACCGCTGTGCCTGGCCAGGATCTCCTCCATGTCGGAACGCACCCGCACCACTTCGTCGGCGGCAAGGATGAGGTCGGGGATCGCACCGCGCGACTGCCCTGCGGGCTGATGCAGAACGATGCGCGCGTGGGCGAGGGCCGCCCGCTCCCCCACGTCTCCTGCAGCGACCAGGAGCGCCGCGGGGCCGATGGCCTGGCCGACGCAGGTCGTCGCGATGCGCGGACGGATGTGCTGCATGGTGTCGTAGATCGCCAGCGCGGCCCCTGGATCGCCGCCCTCGCTGTTGATGTAGAACTGGATGCCGGATTCCGGGCTGTCCGCGTCGAGGTGCAGCAGCTGTGCGATGAGGGCGTTCGCGACCCCCGCATCGATGCCGGTGCCGAGGTAGATGACGCGCTCCGCGAGCAGATGCGAGTACACGTCCATGATGCGCTCGCCTCGGGGATGCTGCGCGATGACGTTGGGGATCGAGTAGGTGCTCATGCGTCCACCCCCAGACCGACGCGCGCGCGTCGTCGCGGCATCACGTCGCCGATCGAGACCACGATCGCGTCGATGAAGCCGTAGTCCTGCGCCTGCGTCGCGGTGTACCAGCGGTCGTGCAGCGAGTCCTCGAAGATGCGCGCGACGGGCTGACCGGTGTCGTCGGCGATCAGTCCGAGCACGGTGTCGCGCATGTGCCGCAGGTCGTCGGCCTGCGTCTCGAGCTCTCCCGCGGAGCCGCCGATGCCCGCGGACCCCTGATGCATGAGGATCCGAGCGTGCGGAAGCGCCCGGCGTTTGCCCGGGGTGCCGGCGGAGAGCAGGAACTGCCCGGCGCTGCACGCGAGACCGAGAGCCAAGGTCGCGACATCATTGGGGATCAGCCGCATGATGTCGCGGATCGCGAGCATCGAGGGCACTGACCCGCCGGGCGAGTGGATCCACAAGGCGATGTCTGCCGTGGGGTCCTCTGCCGACAGCGCGAGCAGCTGCGTCATCAGCAGCGTGCCGTTGTCGTCGTCGAGGGCGCCGTCGAGCACGAGCACCCGCTCGTGGAACAGCGCGCGCCGGGCTTCGGGACCGAACTGCGGGATGGGGTTGTCTTCGCTCATGCCCCCAGCATCGGCCGCAGCACATCGCGGACGGCGCGAATCCGCCCTGAGCGGCTCTGCCCTGAGCGGATGCCGGTGGGAGACATCCGCTCAGGGCGCTGGGGTGGG
>NZ_QOAY01000104.1:0-1410 GCF_003314775.1 Microbacterium sp. H6
CGACGTTCGCAGCTGCGCCCTCCTGCACCGCGGGCTGCGGTTCCGGCGCTTCGACCGTGCGCGGGGCGGGCGGAACCACCGTCTCCCCGTCGCGATCGACTGCTGCCGCAGCCTGACGCTGACTGGCGAGCTCTTCTGCGAGTGCGGCACGCACCACCGAGAGATCGGCGGTCTGGCGCTGCACCTCCTGGACGGCGGTCAGTGCGGCAGCGGCTGCCGCACCACGCACTCCCTCTGGCACGAGGCGCGGGATGTTGGACGTGTCGCCGTATCCGCCATGCACCTCATCGCGGACCATCTCGCCGTCGCGCAGCTCGATCACGCGGCGCTGCATCTGATCGACGAAACCGGCCTCGTGGGTGGCCATCAGCACCGTGGTGCCCCCCGCGTTGATGCGGGCGAGCAGCTGCATGATGTCGACCGAGGTCGCAGGGTCGAGGTTTCCGGTCGGCTCATCGGCGAGCAGAACCTGGGGCCGATTGACGAGAGCGCGCGCGATCGCGACGCGCTGCTGCTCACCGCCCGACAGTTCGTGGGGCATCCGCTTCTGCTTGCCGTCGAGGCCCACCAGAGCGAGAGCCTCAGGCACCGCCTGTTGGATGAAGCCGCGGGAGGCACCGGTCACCTGGAGCGTGAACGCGACGTTCTGATGGACGGTCTTCGACGGGAGGAGTCGGAAGTCCTGGAACACCGACCCGATATGGCGGCGGAAGTACGGCACCTTGCGGTTCGCGAGGGCTCGCAGGTCCCTCCCGAGCACCGCGACCCGTCCCGAGGTGGGGACGTCCTCGCGCAGGATGAGGCGCAGGCAGGACGACTTGCCGGAACCCGAGGCCCCGACGAGGAAGACGAACTCCCCGCGTTGCACTTCGAAGTCGACACCGGAGAGGGCGGGCTTCGACGTCCCGCGGTAGCGTTTCGTGACGTTCTCGAACCGAATCATGGCGCTACGAGCCTAAGCGCGGGCTCTTCCCTGACGGCGAGCGACACCCCGCACAGGCACGTCCGCCCTCCGCCCGGATGGGGATTGCTCCCCATGCACACGCCACTGCCGCGTCACCTGCCACTGCTATACATGAAGATGCCGACCGCACGAAGCGGTCGCCGAATTCTTTCGAGGGGGAGCCATGACGACACCTGCAGGTTGGTACGACGACGGATCCGGACGGCAGCGCTGGTGGGACGGCCAGCAGTGGACGGAGCACTTCGCCCCTGAGGCGACGGATGCGGGGTCGGCCTCTGAGGAGCCGAACGTCTCCGAGACCACGCCGATCGAGGACACGGTCATCGAGGAGACGGTGATCGGAGACACGGTGATCGAAGACACGGTGATCCGTCCGTCCGAGGAGACGGTGATCATTCCCGAGGAGCGCGGCTCGTCGGCCGCCGCGGACCAGGGCGATGTCGATG
>NZ_QOAY01000263.1:0-353 GCF_003314775.1 Microbacterium sp. H6
CGCCCGCGTCGACCCCACGCTGTACGGAATGCTCCGGGTGCCGCATCGTGCGGGCCGCACTCAGGCACGCAAGGCGCCGACGCCGGTCACCGAGGCGGCTGCGGTCGAAGCTGCGGCCCGCGGGGCTGTCTCCCGCATGCGACCGGGCGTGCGCTATCTGCTCGGCCCCGGCGGTACGACCGCGGAGATCGCTCGGCAGCTCGGCGTCGAAGGATCGCCACTCGGCGTCGACGTCGTTCTCGACGGTGCCGTCCTCGTCCACGGTGCGAGTGAGCAGGAGCTGCTCGCCCAGATCGCCGAGGGCCCGGCGCGGGCCGTCGTCACCGTGATCGGCGGGCAGGGGGTCCTGCTCG
>NZ_QOAY01000263.1:430-925 GCF_003314775.1 Microbacterium sp. H6
TCCTCGTCGTCGCCCCCGAGCAGAAGCTCATCGACCTGCAGGGTCGGCCGCTCCTCGTCGACACCGGCGACCCGGAACTCGATGCGAGACTCGCCGGGCATGTCCGCATCATCACCGGCGTCGGCACCACGAGTCTCTATGCCGTGACCGCACCCGAACTCTCCCTCACCTGACACATCCCGACCCCGACAGACCCGTCTGCACGTACCCGAAAGGACACCCCATGCGTCTCGAGAACAAGAAGGCCATCGTCACCGGAGGTGCCGGCGGCATCGGTCGCGCCACGTCACTCGCACTCGCTGCCGAGGGCGCGGCGGTCGCCGTCGTCGACCTGAACACGGAGGCGGCCGAAGCCGTCGCGGAGGAGATCCGTGCGGCCGGTGGCATGGCCATCGCGATCGCGGCGGATGTGGCGAGCGAGTCCGACATCGAACGGGTGGTCGCCACGTCGGTGGCCGAACTCGGCGGAGTGAACGTCGTCTTCAACAACGCCGG
>NZ_QOAY01000263.1:945-16194 GCF_003314775.1 Microbacterium sp. H6
CATCCGTCGCACCACCGCCGTCGAGACGACCGTCGAGGAGTGGGACCGCGTGTTCGGCGTGAACGTGCGCTCGATCTTCCTGATGTGCAAGCACATCGTTCCGGTCATGGAGGCTGCGGGTGGAGGCTCGATCATCAACACCGGGTCGGGCTGGGGCCTCAAGGGCGGTGGCCAGGCCATCTCCTACTGCGCCTCGAAGGGCGCGGTCGTGAACATGACGCGCGCGCTCGCGATCGACCACGGTCCCGCCGGCATCCGCGTGAACTCGGTCAACCCCGGCGATGTGAACACCGGGATGCTGCGGGAGGAAGCGCGTCAGCTGGCGCAGGACACCAACGCGTTCCTCGCCGAAGCCGCCGATCGCCCGCTGCGCCGCATGGGCGAGCCGAGCGAGGTCGCACAGGCGGTCGTCTGGCTGGCGAGCGACGACTCCTCGTACGTCACCGGCTCGGCCCTCGTCGTGGACGGCGGCGGGATCGCCTAGCCCTGTCCGTCGGCCTTCATCTGGATCAGCTGGATCAGGTTGCCGCACGTGTCGTCGAGAACCGCGACCCAGGCGGCACCGATGTCGGTCGGCGGCTGGGTGAACACGACGCCGAGCCCGGTCAGGCGTGCGTGTTCGGCGGCGAGGCCGTCGACGGCGAACTGCGCGAGTGGGATGCCGTCTTCGACGAGCGCGTCGCGGTAGGGCTTGACCGCGGGGTGCTCCGAAGGCTCGAGCAGGAGCTCGGGTCCGCCGGGCGCTTCGGGCGAGGTCACCGTGAGCCAGGCGGCATCGCCGAGGGGGATGTCATGGTGCTTCGTGAAGCCGAGCACGTCGGTGTAGAAGGAGAGGGCCTTGCGCTGGTCATCGACGAAGATGCTGGTCAGTTCGATTCTCATGGGGTGCTCCGTGTGGTCGGCCACCGCTCGGCGATGCGGGCGATGGGTTCCGGATGGAAGAAGTGGAACTTGGAACGGCCTTGTCGTTCCGTGGAGATCAGTCCGGCGGATTCGAGTACCGCGAGGTGCTGGGAGACCGCCTGCCGGGTCAGCGTCACACCGTGCTGCATCGTCAACGTCGAGCAGATCTCGAAGAGCGTCTGTCCGTCCCGCCGCGACAGCTCATCGAGGATGAGTCGCCTCGTCTCGTCGTCGAGCGCGTGGAACAGATCGGCCATGGGATCACGATAGGCAAGTGGATGCTTGCATATCAAGCCTGTCCCAGGACACTCGCGTAAAATCGGGACAATGACCGACGCCCCCTCCGACGCTGCACCCGACCTCGGACCGGGCGTCGACCCCGAAGATCTCGCCACCACGCTGCGCGTGCTGCGCGAGCTGCACCGGATCGACAACGAGCACCCCGATTTCATCGCGGTACGCCAGGCCACCGCGGCGATGTTCAAAGACGTGAAGCGGGTGCGCCGCAAGCAGATCCGTGACGCGATCGCCGAGGCCGACAAGGCCGTGGTGGCCCGCACCGCCACGGGTGCCCCCGACCGCATCGACGATGAGACCCGTGGCAACGATCTCGCCACCAGCGTCGTCGACGCCCCGATCGCGGGCGAGCTGCTGAAGCCTCGCAACTGCTACATCTGCAAGCAGCCGTACACACAGGTCGACGCTTTCTACCACCAGCTCTGCCCGGACTGCGCCCGCTTCAGCCACGGCAAGCGCAACGCCCGCACCGACCTCACCGGCAAGCGCGCCCTGCTCACGGGTGGCCGCGCGAAGATCGGCATGCACATCGCGCTGCGGCTGCTGCGTGACGGCGCGCACACCACGATCACGACCCGCTTCCCGCGAGACGCCGTGCGGCGCTTCTCGGCCCTGCCCGACTCGGCCGACTGGCTGCACCGCCTGCGCGTGGTCGGCATCGACCTGCGCGACCCTGCTCAGGTGATCGGCTTGGCGGACTCGGTCGCCGCTCAGGGCCCGCTCGACATCCTCATCAACAACGCCGCACAGACCGTACGCCGCTCGCCGGGTGCTTACTCCCTGTTGGCGGATGCCGAGCTGCAGCCCCTCCCCGACGGGCCCCTGCCCGAGATGGAGACCTTCGGGCACACGGCCGACCCGCACCCGCAGGCGCTGCAGGCCTCGGTCGATGCGCATCCGCTGCTCTCGGTCGCGGCCCTCGGCGGCACGGTCGCCGAGCAGGGTGGTCAGGCACTCACGGCCGAAGATCTCGCGCGCCTCGCGATGGCGCCCGGATCGTCGTCGCTCGAGAAGCATGCCGACGGCACCGCGATCGACGCCGGCGGCCTCGTGCCCGACGTGAACCGCGTCAACAGCTGGGTGCAGTCGATCGAGCAGGTCGATCCGCTCGAGATGCTCGAGGTGCAGCTCGCCAACACGACAGCGCCGTTCCTGCTGATCAGCCGTCTGCGCGCTTCGATGGCCGCGTCCGATGCGCACCGTAAGTACGTGGTCAACGTCTCGGCGATGGAGGGACAGTTCTCCCGCCGCTACAAGGGCCCTGGCCACCCGCACACGAACATGGCCAAGGCTGCGCTCAACATGCTCAC
This sequence comes from Microbacterium sp. H6, assembly GCF_003314775.1. Classification (NCBI taxonomy): domain Bacteria; kingdom Bacillati; phylum Actinomycetota; class Actinomycetes; order Micrococcales; family Microbacteriaceae; genus Microbacterium; species Microbacterium sp. H6. The sequence continues at coordinate 3,456 of NZ_QOAY01000263.1, forward strand.
CCGCACCAGCGCGGGGGAGATGCTGGAGAAGGACGGCATCCTCATGACCGCCGTCGACACGGGCTGGATCACGGACGAGCGTCCGCACTACACGAAGGTGCGCCTCGCCGAAGAGGGTTTCCATGCCCCGCTCGACCTGGTCGACGGTGCCGCCCGCGTGTACGACCCGATCGTGCGTGGCGAGGCCGGCGAGGACATCCACGGCGTGTTCCTCAAGGACTACGAGCCCAGCCCCTGGTGACTCCGAAGGTGCGCGCTCGATAGCATCGACCCGTGGATCTGATCTCGGGCGCGGCCAACGTCGTCGGCATCGCCGGCGCTGCTGCGCCCCTCATGCGTCGTGGAGCAGTCGAGCGCGAGGTTCACGAATGTCTCACCCGGGCGCTGACGCAGGGCTTCGCCGAACAGGGTCTCGACAACGACCGAGGCGCGAGCGCCTCCCTCGTCGCTGATGCGGTCAAACCGAAGCGGGCATACTCGCTCCTCGCTCAGCACGACGAGCAGCTCGCGGCGCCCGACCGCGTGGAACGGTGGTCTCGGGTGCTGCAGGAGGTCATCCCCGCCCTCGACGTGCTCGATGATCGAGCGGTCGACATCCCCCGTCTCGCGCGGCAGACCGCGCGTCTGCTGGCGACCGAGATCGACGTGGCGGCCCGACGGCCGGGGAGCGACCTCGCGATGGTACTGCTGCTCGCTCGGTCGGCCCAGACCGCGGCGACGCCGGCGGACACGCGATCCGGTGCGCCGGAGGAGCAGTCGACGTTCGTCCGGTCTTCTTCTGGTGCGGTCTCCAACATCGCGACGCTCCCGTTGAGCGAGCAACCGGTGCCGCGCCCGGAGCAGGGCATCGTGGAGAAGCGCCTCTCCGAACATCGCATCGCCGTCATCGCGGGCGGGCCGGGCGCCGGCAAGAGCGTCCTCGCGGAGATGACCGCGCACGCGCAGGGCACGCGCGACCCGCGTGACCTGCTGTGGTGGGTGAACGCGAAGACCCCGCAACATCTCATCGAGTCATGTGAGGAGATGCTGCTGGAGTTCGGCGAGCAGCCGACGGGAGACCTTCCGATGCAGGTCAGGGCGGTGCTCGCCCGCGTCGAGACGTGGCTCGTCGTCGTCGACGATGCACCGGAGTTCGACGCCATCCGCACGATGATCCCCGCGGAGCATGCGGGCGGCGTGGTTCTGGTGACGACGCGCTCGGCCGCGTCGTTCCCCCGGTACGCGGTCGTGCAGCTCGACACAGCGGAAGACGCCACGCTGCGCGAGATCGCCCGCCGGCGACTTCCGGAGGTGGTGTCGGAAAGGGACATGGACGAGCTGCTCGGTGCCTGTGCCGAGAACCCCCTGATCGTGTCCACGGCGTGCGGGTACCTGGCGGAGACGGGCATCTCCATTCCTTCGATGGTCGCCCTGATGCGATCGAGCCCTACACGCGTCCTTGCTGGAGGGTCGGCGCACTCCGGCTTCGTCGGCGTCCTGTCGGCGGTGCGGGACAATGCCCGCGAACCGCTCAGCTGGGACCTGCTCGTCGCGGTGGCCGTCAGCGGCGGCACCGGTGTGCCCAGGCAGCTGTTCGAGGAGGCGTTCGGAGGGGGCGCCGATGCCTCGACGCGGGTCGACGGCGCCTTCCGCGAGCTCATCGGTATCGGTGTCGTGCGCATTCGCGATTCGCTCGTCCAGAGTCATGCCCTCACGGCTACGGTCGTGGTCGACCTCGCCGAACCGGTGCTGCGGGCCGAATCTGCCGGTCTGCTCATCGAGGCGATTCTGAGCCTCGTCGAGGTCCCCGGCCGGCGGCTGCTCCCCGGCCTTGCCGCAGTGATCGATGCTGTGGAGTCTTCGTTGCCGCCCGCGCATCCGTCCCGTGTCCTGGCGAGGATCCTGCTCGCCGAACGTCGAACGTCTCGCGGAGCAGGGGCTGAGTCAGAGCGCCTACCGGCAGATGGAGATCGCGCGAGCGGTTCCGTTCGTGAGCGGGAGTCCGGATGTTCAGCAAGTCATCCTGCAATCGGAGGCGCGCGTGCATCTGCTCGCCGGCGATTCCGTCGGGGCGAAGCGCGCTGCGGAACGTGTCGCGGCGGATTCGACTGCGCCACGCGCGCTCCGGGCGGCAGCGCACGTGACCCTGGCCTGGGCTGCGGATGCACTCGGAGACCGTGCGGGAGCCCAGGCCAGCATCGCTGAGACGCTGCGTCTCGTGCCGGATGAGCCCGGCGTGCAGGCGTTGCACGATCACTTCTTCATCCTGGACGCTCCCGCCACCGAACGCGTGGACCGTTACCTGACGCTCGCCGAGGAGTCGACCGAGGAGATGCGCGGCCATTTCCTCACGATGGCCTCGCGCAGCTGCATCGACGCAGGCCGACCCGCCGATGCCGTCGCGATCGCGCAGCGCGCCGTGAGCGTGGACCGCGCGGTCGGGGGCGAACGCAGCCTGCACGTCGCTCGCGACCTCAACGATCTCGGCATGGCGCTGATCGCCCACGGACAGCTCGCAGAGGCGGCGGCCGCTCTCGAGGAGTCGATCCAGATCTATCGCGAGGAACACGAGGCGCACAGCCACGTCGCGTTGCCGCTCCTTCATCTCGGCCGAGTGCTCACGCAGCGCGCCCGGGAGACGGACCCGCCGGATGCGGATCTCGTCGCGAAGGCTCGCGGAACTCTGGACGAGGCGATCGCACTCCAGCGCCTTGCGGCGCCGGACAGCGATGATCACGCCAGCCTTCTTTACGCACGCGGAGACGTCCTCTTGCTCTCCGGTGACAACGAGGGCGCGCTGGAGGCATTTCTCGAAGCTGCTCGGATCGATCGAGATGTCTACGGCGACGGACATCCAGAGGTCGGCATCGACGTGGCAAGGGTGATGGACACCCAGCTGATGATGGGTGACCCGGCCGCGGCGCTCCGTTCTCTCGAAACGGTGCGAACCTCTCTGCAGGCGTGGGAGCAGCACCACTCCGACCTCGTGCTCCGCATACTCTGCATGCAGGTGCTGGCGCGGTACGCGCTGTCCGCGGGGCTCGACGCGGAGGCCATCGAGACCGTCGGGCGGATCGAGGTCCTGTCGACCAGACCGGAGATCGCGGACGATCCTCGGTCGTTGGCCGAGAGCATCATCGCCTGGGCGCGGCGCGGGGGTCGGTAGGGTTCGCGTCAGTGAGCGCGCTCGGCGAGGTTCGCCGAGGCCCACTGCCCCAGCTGGTTCAGGATCGGCAGGAGTCCTTCCCCCGCTGGCGTGAGCGCGTACGACACGGTCACCGGCGGGCCGGCCTCGACCGTGCGCGCGACGAGTCCGGCGTCGGCGAGTTCGGCCAGGCGATCGGAGAGCACGGTGTCGCTGATGCCGTCAACGGCGCGGCGCAGCGAGACGAAGGTCATGGGTCCGCCCCCGAGCGACGACACGATCATGCCGTTCCACCGCTTCCCGAGCACGCTGAAGGCCAGTGTGACGGCGGCGTCGCACACCTGACGCCCTTCGGCGGTCCCGGACATCCCCCCATCCTACCCGTGCTACGTTAACCGATGTCGCTAAGAAAAACAGAGCGACTACGAAAACGAGAGGTAGGCCCATGTCCCTGTTCCGCCTGGATGCCAGCATCCTTCCCGCGTCGTCCGCCAGCCGTGCGCTCGCCGACATCGTCGAGGCCGAGTGGACCGCGTCGCACCCCGATTCGACCGTCTTCCGTCGCGATCTGGCGAGCGACCCCGTGCCCGCGACCGCGTGGGCGGATGCCGTGACGGGTGGATTCGTCGACGAGGCCCAGCGGACCCCTGCGCAGAACGAGGCTTGCGCCCTCGCGACGCAGTTCGCCGACGAGCTCATCGGCGCCGACGCTCTGCTGTTCGCGGTGCCGCTCTACAACTACGGCGTCTCGCAGCACTTCAAGACCTGGTTCGATCTCGCCTACACCGACGCACGCATCGATCCGACCGGCACCGCGTTGAACGGCAAGCCGGCGACCCTGGTCACCGTGCTCGGCGGCAACTACGCGCCCGGTTCGCCCAAGGAGGGCTGGGACCACTCGACCGGCTGGCTGCGACGCGTGCTCGAAGACGTCTGGGGTCTCGATCTGCGCGTCGTGCAGCGTCCGTTCACGCTGGTCGGCGTCAACCCGGCGCTCGACGCGTTCGCCGACACCGCGCGCGAGCTCAAGGAGAACGCCGAAGCCGACGCCCGCACCTACGGCCGCGAGCTCGCCGCGACACGCGACCCGCGGGTGGCCTGAGCCCCGTCTTCGAATCGCGCAAATGGTTCCTTCTGGGCCCCGCATCCGACCGTTTGCGCGATTCGAAACACCTGCGGACAGTCAGCCGGGAAGGCCCGTCGGGTAGGGGTGCGGCAGCCACACGGTCACGATCAGACCGCCGTCCGTCCGCGGGGTGAGGACGAGCGTGCCGTTGTGCGCCTGCGTGATGCGGTCGACGATCGCAAGGCCGAGCCCCGCCCCCGCATGGTCGTCGCCGCGGGTGCGCTCCGCCCCGCGCTGGAACGGCTCGACAAGGGTGGCGACCTGATGTGCAGGCAACTGTTCACCGGTGTTCTCCACGACCAGCGCGACCGCGTGCGGCATCGAGTGCGTGCGCACGGCAACGGCCCCGCCGGTCGGAAGGTTGTGCACGATAGCGTTGAGGACGAGGTTCATGACCAGCTGCGGCAGCAGCGCCGCCGACCCGAGCACCGACGCGGGGACGCCGCCGACCTCCAGTGCGACTCCTCGACGGTCGGCGAGGGGAACCAGCGCCTCGACGGCCTCCTCGGCGAGAAGGGAGAGATCGACGATCTCGCGCGGGAACGTCCGGCGATCCGCCCGGCTCAGCAGCAGCAGCGCCTCCGTGAGGTCGATCGCACGCGTGTTCACCCGCTGCAGTCGGGCGATCAGCTCGTCCACGTCGCGGTCCGGGTCGTCACGGGCGACCTCGAGCAGCGCCTGCGAGATCGCGAGGGGAGTGCGCAGCTCGTGCGAGGCGTTCGCGGCGAACCGCTGCTGCTCGGCGACGTGGGCTTCGAGCTGCTCGAGCATCGAGTCGAAGACATCGGCCAGATCGCGGAACTCGTCGCGAGGGCCGGGCAGCGCGATCCGGTGCGAGAGCGAGCCCTGCGCCGCCAGTCGCGCAGCGTCGCCGATGCGTTCCAGAGGTGCCAGCATGCGTCCGGCCAGCAGCCATCCGCCGCCGAGGCCGATGGCCAGCAGTGCCACCATGACCGTCGAGGCGACCGGCACGAACGCCCTGATCAGGTCGGAGCGGTTGGGAACGCGGATGTCCGCGGAGATCTGCACGTCGGGCACGTAGCGCAGCAGGTACAGGGCCACTGCGGCGAGCAGCAGCAGTCCGGAGACCACCACGATGCCCGCATAGCTGAGGGTGAGCTTGAGGCGAGCGCTCATCCCACGGCGCCTAGGCATCGGCATCCGTTCCGATCCGGTATCCGACACCCGGCACGGTGAGGATGATCCACGGCTCGCCCAGGCGTTTGCGCAGCGAGGAGACCGTGATGCGCACGGCGTTCGTGAACGGGTCGGCGTTCTCGTCCCAGGCGCGCTCGAGCAGCTCCTCCGCGCTGACGACACCGCCCTCGGCGTCGACGAGCACCTCCAGCACGGCGAACTGCTTGCGGGTGAGCGCCACGTAGCGGTCGTCGCGGTACACCTCCCGGCGGAACGGATCGAGGCGAAGGCCGGAGACCTCCAGCACGGGAGGCCGACTGCGCTGGCGGCGACGGTCGAGGGCCCGCAGACGCAGCACCAGCTCGCGCATCTCGAACGGCTTGGTGAGGTAGTCGTCCGCACCGATCTCGAAGCCGCTCGCCTTGTCGTCGAGGCGGTCGGCTGCGGTGAGCATGAGGATGGGGATGCCGCTTCCCGACGCGACGATCCAGCGGGCGATGTCGTCGCCGGAGGGCCCGGGCACGTCGCGGTCGAGCACGGCGAGGTCGTAGGAGTTGATGCTCAGCAGCTCCAGCGCCGTGTCGCCGTGGCCCGCGATATCGGCCGCGATCGCCTCGAGGCGCAGCCCATCGCGGATCGCCTCGGCGAGGTAGGGCTCGTCCTCGACGATCAGCACACGCATGGCAGCGATCCTACGCACCCCGGCATATCGCGAGCATATGGAAAAGCGCATACGCCCTGGCAACCGGCTCCCTTCTTCACTGGGAGCATGAACACCAACAGCTCGTCCCTCCCGCTGCGGGCACGTCGTCGCCGTCGGGCCGCCGGCGCCGTGGTCGCGCTCGCCGCCGCCGTGATCCTGGCGTTCGCGGTGCAGCAGTCGTTGTCCGTGGCTTTCGCCGACACGGCGAAGACGTTCCCCACGCCCGTGCCGACCCCGGTGCCCGACGAGGTGCAGCCCGTCGACGTGCCGGGCGACGCCGACGGAGCGATTCGTGACGGGGATCAGCCCACGGTGTTCGACGTGGACCGCGTCGCGGTCGGCAACCTCGACCCCGCGCTGCTCGACGCCCTGCAGCGGGCGGCCTCGGATGCCGAGCGCGACGGCATCACGTTCCTGGTGAACAGCGGATGGCGCTCGCCGGGGCTGCAGGAACGGATGCTCCAGGACGCGATCGTCGATTACGGCTCGGAGGACGAAGCGCGGCGATGGGTGGCGACACCGCAGACGTCGGCGCACGTGTCTGGCGACGCCGTGGATGTCGGTCCGCTGCCCACGCTCGACTGGCTCGCCCAGCACGGCTCCGACTACGGACTGTGCCAGACCTACGCGAACGAGTCATGGCACTACGAGCTGCGCCCCGAGGCGATCGATCAGGGGTGCCCCGAGATGTATGCCGATCCCACCGAAGACCCGAGGATGCAGCGATGACCACCATGACCGCCCCTCGTCCCGCGATCGCCTCGCGCCTGCACGCGCCGACGCTGACCACGCTCCCCGACGCCGTCGCCGAGAACCTCCGGATCGTCAGGGCGGCGACTCCGGTGCCGATCATGGCCGTCGTGAAGGCCGACGGCTACGGGCACGGTGCCGTCGTCGTGGCAACGGCTGCGGTCGCGGCGGGCGCCGAGTGGCTCGGGGTGACGCAGGTCGCCGACGGCGTCGCACTCCGCGACGCCGGACTCGCGGTGCCCATCCTCTCCTGGCTGAACCCGGCGGGTATCGACGCCGAGGCGGCGGCGGAGCATCGCATCGACATCGCGGTGGGCTCGGCCGAAGAGCTTCGCCAGCTGAGTGCTGAGACGTCGGGCCCGGTCAGGGTGCACCTGCATCTGGACACCGGGATGGCCCGCGGCGGGTCTCCGCTGGACGAGTGGCCCGAGCTGTTCCGACTGGCGCGCGCCGGCAGAGGGCGGATCGAGGTCGTGGGGGTCATGGGTCATCTACCGCGTTCCGACGAAGGGGATCCAGGCGCGAACGCGGCGGCCGTGCTGCGCATGCGGCAGGGCAGGGATGCGGTCCTGCGTGCCGGCCTCGGACCGGTGCTCGTGCATCTGGCGGCGACGTCCGGGGCGCTGACCGATCCCGCGACCCATTTCGGGATGGTGCGGATCGGCGCAGGACTCGTCGGGATCGACCCCTCGGAGACGACGCCACTGATCGGGGCTTCACGATGGACCGCGCCCGTCGTGCATGGGGCTCTCGCCCCGGCAGGGACGGCTGTCGGGTATGCGGGAACGCATGTCAGCCGTGCGGAGACGCACCTCGCGGTGGTGGGCGTCGGCTACGCGGATGGGATCCCGCGAGAGCTCGCGCCGGGCGCCGGCGTCGAGATCGGCGGCGTGCGGTATCCGATCGTCGGACGGGTGTCGATGGATCAGATCGTGGTGGACACGGGTGCCGCGCTGTTCCCGCGCGGCACGATCGCGACCGTGTTCGGGCCGGACGGGGGCGCGGTGCCCTCGGTGCAGGAGTGGGCGCGGTGGGCGGGGACGATCCCGCACACCATCGTCACCGGGATCGGAGCGCGAGTGCGGAGGAGCGCGGCATGACGAGGGTGCTGGTCATCGGGGGAGGGCAGAACGCCGAGCACGACGTGTCGTTGGCGTCGGCGGCCGCGGTCGGTGCAGCCCTGCGGCTGGGCGGTCACGAGGTGACGTGCGTGACCATCGATCGAGACGGCATCTGGCGCGTCGACGGGCGCCCGAACGGGGGATCCGCCGCCGAGTCGCTGGCGCTCGCGCTTCCGCTGCTCACTCGCACGGACGTGGTCTTCCCGGCCGTACACGGTGCGCTCGGCGAGGACGGGGCGCTGGCGGCTCTCTGCGCCCTCGCCGGAGTGCGCGTGGTGGGCTCGGGGCTGCGCGCCGGTGCGATCGGCATGGACAAATGGACGACGAAGCTGGTGGCGGACGCGGTGGGGATCGGCACCGCCCGCGGGCGGCTGATCACGGCGGACGACATCGGGGATGTGGAGTTCGACGGCGAGGTCGTGGTGAAACCGGTCTCGGCGGGGTCGAGCCACGGCGTGAGTCTCGTGACCCAGGAGGAGGATCTGCTCGCCGCGCTGCACGAGGCCGCGCGCTTCGACCGGCGCATCCTCGTCGAGGAGGTCGTCAGGGCGCGCGAGATCGACGTGGCAGTGCTGCGCGAGAAGGGGGGCATCCGGTGGGCGGCTCCGCCGCTGGAGATCCACGCGACCGGTCTCTTCGACACGGCGACGAAGTACGACGGAAGTGCGCGTTTCACGGTGCCGGCGCAGCTCGACGCGGGCGAGGCGGCGGCCCTCAAGCGCGCTGCGATCGCGATGTTCGACGCCCTGGGGTGCGACGGCGTCGCGCGGATGGACTTCTTCCTCACGGACAGGGGTCCCCTGCTGAACGAGGTGAACACGATGCCGGGGCTGACCGCGGCGTCGCAGGTGCCGCGGATGTTCGCCGCGGCGGGAGTGGATTACGTCGACCTGGTCGGCAGGCTCGTGCGCGCCGCGGGGTGAGAGGGAGCCGAGAAGGCATCGACAAGCGCGCCGAGGAGGCGGATGCTGGAGCCATGGCAGCTTTCACAGCGGACAACGCGTTCAGCGGATTCAGCGTCGACGACATCGACGCGGCGGAGGAGTTCTACGGCGCGACGCTCGGGCTCGACGTCGAGCGCAACGCGATGGGGTTCCTCGACCTGCGCCTGCCCCGTGGCGGCTCGATCCTCGTGTACTCGAAGCCGAACCACACGCCGGCGAGCTTCACGATCCTGAACTTCCCGGTGGCGGATGTCGACGCCGCCGTGGACGAGCTCATCGCCCGGGGCGTCCAGACGAAGATCTACAGCGACGAGGAGTTCCCCTCCGACGAGCGCGGCATCGTCCGCGGGAACGGGCGAGGGCCGGACATCGCGTGGTTCCGCGACCCCGCGGGCAACGTCCTCGCCGTCATGCAGGCCTAGCGCGGAGACTGCACCCCCGGGAGCACAAGAGCTTCCCGGGGGTGCAGCCACGCGGGGGTGCGGGTGGAGGAAGTGATGCTCAGTCGAAGACGACGTCCGGGTGGAGGCCCTCGGCGATCAGCCGCACGGCCGAGACGTTCCCGAGTGTGCCGGGGAACAGGTCGGTCGACGGCACCGCGATCAGTCGACCGTCGCGCACGGCGGGCATGTCGGGGAACGTCGCGGCGAGGTAGGAGCGGACGGCCGCCTCGTGCGCGGGGTCGGACACCGCGAAGACGATCGCGTCCGGTGCCTCTGACGCGAGCGACTCCGGGGTGATCTCGGCGGCGAAGAAGTCGGCGAACGCGGGATCGTCCGGCGTGAAGACGTTGTCGGCACCGGCGCGCTTCAGGATGTCGTACTCGATGCCGGCACCGATCGCGGTGAGGGTCGTGCCCTCCACGAAGACCTGGGCGACGCGGGGGCGATCCTTGCCTTCGAGCGCCGCATCGACGGTCGCGAGCTCGGCCTTGGACGACTCGATCAGGTCGTTCGCCTCGTCCTCGACGTGGAAGATCTCGCCGAGGTTCTCGAGGTCGATGAAGAGGTCGTCGACCGTGCCCTCCATGCGCCGGTCGAAGCATCCGCCGGTCGCGGTGTACGCGGCGACGCCGGCCTCGGAGAGCTGCTCGATGCTGGCGAAGCCCTGCTCCGCGGTGAACTCGTAGGTGGTCGGCGAGTAGACGAAGTCGGGTTCGACGGCGAGCAGTTCCTCCCGGCTGGGCGGTGCGTCTCCGCCGATGACGGGCACATCGGCCGCGAGGTCTGCGACATCGCTCGGCAGCTCGTCCGCGGTGGCCTGCGCCTGTCCGACGAGCGAATCGGCGAGGCCCAGGCGCAGCAGCAGCTCGGTCTGCGAGGGGTGCAGTCCGACGACGGCCGTCGGCGTGGCCGGGATCTCGACCGTGCGGCCGCAGTTCTCGATGCTGATCGCCTCTCCGGAGGAGGCGGGCGCTGCTCCCGTGGAGACTCCGCTCCCGCAGGCGGTGAGGGCGATCGCGCCGAGGCCGACGGAGACGGCGGCGAGCAGGCGGGTGGGTCGGGTACGTGGTGTCATTCTTCTTCTCCTAGGTGAGGGGTCGGGGTTGTCTGGGGTGGAAGGTCATCGCGCGTGCTCCCGTGTCGACCTCGACGGCGATGCGGGCGGTCACATGGAAGACCTCGTCGACGAGCGCGGGGGTGAGCACGGTGTCCGGAGCGCCGAAGGCGACGATCCTGCCCTCGTCGATCACCGCGACGTCATCGCAGAACGCGGCGGCGATGTTGAGATCGTGGAGGGCGGCGATCACGGTCGTGCCGAGTCCGCTCACCACACGCATGAGATCGAGCTGGTGCGCGATGTCGAGGTGGTTCGTCGGTTCATCCAGCACGAGGATCTCGCCGCTCTGCGCGAGGGCTCTGGCGAGCATCACCCGCTGGCGCTGACCGCCCGAGAGTCGACGCACCAGCCGGTCGCCGAGATCGTGCACGTCCGCGGTGCGCAGGGCCTGGTCGACGATGTGCTGATCCTCCGGGGTGTCCCGGCTGAACGGCAGACGGTGGGGTGAGCGGCCCACCAGCACCGTCTCGCGCACGGTCAGATCGAACTCGGACGGGGCGTCCTGGAGCATGACGGACACGGTGCGCGCGAGCGTACGCGGCGGCAGCTGCGAGACGTCGACCCCGTCGATCAGGACACGCCCCCGCTGCGGACGCTGACCCGTGAACAGGGTGCGCAGCAGGGTGGATTTGCCGCTGCCGTTCGGGCCGAGGAGCCCCACGATGCGGCCTGTGCCGACCTCGAGGTCGACCCCGTGCAGCACCGTGCGGCCACCGCGGGCGACACTCACGCCGTCGAAGTTCACGCTCATCGGTCGAACCCCGCCCGATCGCCTCCGCTGCGCATCAACCACAGGAAGAACGGAGCCCCGACGAAGGCGGTGAGGATGCCGAGCGGGATCTCGGTGGGCATCGCGACCGTCCGTGCGAGCAGGTCGGCGACCATCAGGAACAGTGCACCGCCGAGGATCGTGATGGGCAGCATCCGCCGATGGTCGGAGCCCACGAGGAGTCGGGCCATGTGCGGCACGACGAGCCCGACGAATCCGATGCCGCCGCTCACGGCGACGATCGCTCCGGTCAGCAGCGAGGCGAGCACGAGCAGCACGCCGCGCACCCGGGTCGTGCGCACTCCGACGGCCATCGCCGACTCGTCGCCCGCGAGCAGCGCGTTCATGGAGCGGGAGAGTCCGAACACCGCGATGCAGGCGATCGCGAGCGCGACCGCAGGGATCAAGAGCGTCGACATGTCGGCGGCCGACACGCTCCCGAGCAGGAAGAACATCACGCTCACGACGTTCTGGGCGTCGGTGGTGAGGGTGAGGTAGCTGGTCACCGCGCTCAGCAGGGCGCCCAGCGCGACCCCGGCGAGGATCATCCTGGTCGGGGACAGCTCTCCGCGAATGCGTGCGAGCATGGCCACCAGGAGGCAGGCGACCATAGCCCCCACGAACGCCGCACCGCTCATCGACAGACCGAGGAAGGTGGCACCGCCCGAGACGATCACCAGCACGGCGCCGACGCTCGCGCCCGAGGAGACGCCGAGGATGTAAGGCTCGGCGAGGGGATTGCGCACGACGGCCTGCATCATCGCTCCGGCGAGAGCCAGTCCCGCTCCCGAGAGTGCGGCCAGGAGCGACCGGGGCACCCGGAACTGCCACACGGCCTGGTCCTGCAGCGGGGTGAGCGTTCCGTCCGTCATCCAGGGCATGCCGGGGATCAGGTGGCCGATCACGATCTTGGCGGCATCGAGGGGGGAGACGGCGACGGGGCCGGTGGCTGCGGAGACCACGAGGACGAGAACGGCGAGCACGGCGATCGTCGTCACGGTCGGGCCTACCGGGAGCACCCGTCGACTTCCTCTGCGGGGCAGAGTGCGCTGTTCGCTCGGCTGCCGTCGGAAGGGCAGGCGTCTGGCGCGTCGTTCGGTGAGAACGGCCGTCGAATCGCTCATCGGGTGCCTCCGGTCGTGCTGCCTGACGCGATGCGCTTCGTGGCCGTGACCGTGACCGATGCTGCGAAGTCGAGCACTGCGAGGCCGAGGTCGTGCAGGGCGACGGACTCGTTCGCGCCGTGGCCTGCCCCCGCTGCCGTCCATGAGCGGGCCGAGCCGCCCGTTCGACGCAGCGACTCGACCATCCGATGCGTGTCGCGTGCGAGGACCCTGCTGTCTTCGCCGAGCACCACTCCCAGGTAGGAGGGGACCGGCGCACCGACCGGAAGCGACTCGGCGCGTGCGAGCGGAGACAGCGCGCCGAGCCGGGCACGGGACGCGGGTGTGCCGTCGTCGCCGAACTCTGCACGCCAGCTCGACCCGAGCGGATGATCCTCGAGG
>NZ_QOAY01000204.1:0-353 GCF_003314775.1 Microbacterium sp. H6
GAGCCTCTCCGCCGAGAGCTGGCTGCGCTCGTCCGCGGCGGATCGTTGGACCGTCCTCGCGACGGCGTTCCGCGACGCTCTCCCCCGCGGCGTCCGTTCCCAGACCGGTGGCTGGATCCCCCCTCAGCTGTGGCCTCTCGCCCATCCGTGGGACCCCGCGTGGCCCGATCGTTCTCGGGGTATGCAGGAGGCGGCAGCGCTTCTCGGACTGATCGCGGAGGATGGGACCGAACCGGAGTGGGCGGTGAGCCTGCGAAGCGGAGGTCCCGCGGATGCCGGCGCACTCGTGGCCCTGCTGCCCGCCGAGGTCGATCGCATCTTCCTGCAGAACGATCTGACGGCGATCGCACCCG
>NZ_QOAY01000204.1:391-1562 GCF_003314775.1 Microbacterium sp. H6
CCCGCTGGAGCCCGCGCTCGACGTGCGCTTGCGCACCATCGCCGTCCGCGAGTCCGCCGCGCAGGCATCGTCCTACCGCTTCACCGCCGAATCCGTGGCGCACGCCTTCGTCGTCGGCGAGACGGAGCAGTCGATCCTCGATTTCCTCTCCTCCGTCTCGCTCACGGGCATCCCGCAGCCCCTCAGCTACCTCCTCACCCAGACCGCCCAGCGACACGGCCTGGTCCGCGTCTCGACCGACGACGAGACAGGCCGCACGCGCATCGAGAGCGCCGACAGCCATCTCCTCCAGGCGATGACCGTCGATCAGACGCTGCGCCCACTCGGTCTCACTGCGCACGTCGACTCGTTGACGACCCGCGTCGGTCGCGACACCGTGTACTGGGCGCTCACCGATGCGCGATACCCGGCGACACTCGTCGGCTCCGACGGCGCTCTCCTGGTCAGAGAACGACACCCAGCGCCGCCGGCTCCGGCGTCGACCGACGACTCCTCCGGACTGGCTCCTCTGATCGCGCGCCTGCGCTCACACCAGGGGCCTGACGCCGATGCGGCATGGCTCGATCGCGAACTCGAAGCTGCGGTGCGGGCGAAGTCCGTCCTCAAGGTCACCGTCGGGATGCCGGACGGGTCGACCAGGGACCTGCTCCTGGAGGCGACGGGCCTCGGTGGAGGCAGACTCCGTGGACGAGACCGCGCAGCGGACGTCGAACGCACGCTGCCGGTTTCGAGCATCCTCACAGCGACGATCGTCGCCCCATGAGGCCCTGCGCATCGGGCGACCGCTAAACTGGTCAGCTATGTCTGATGGCCCCTTGATCGTCCAGAGCGATCGCACCGTGCTGCTCGAAGTCGCCCACGCCGATGCCGAGAGCGCCCGCCACGAACTGGCGATCTTCGCCGAGCTGGAACGCGCTCCCGAGCACATCCACACCTACCGCATCACGCGGCTCGGTCTGTGGAACGCCCGCGCCGCAGGGCACACCGCAGAGGACATGCTCGAGACGCTCGATCGCTGGTCCCGCTTCCCGGTCCCGCCGTCCGTCGCGGTCGACCTGCGGGAGACGGTGAACCGCTACGGCCGGCTGGTGATCGAGCGCGACGACGAGGGCACCCTGATCCTGCGCTCCTCCGATCCCGCCGTGCTGGCACAGGTCGCGAACAACAAGCG
>NZ_QOAY01000204.1:1589-8248 GCF_003314775.1 Microbacterium sp. H6
TCCAGCCCCTTCTCATCGGGCACCCGACCCCCGAGACCTTCGTCATCGACGCATGGGCACGCGGCCAGATCAAGCAGGAGCTTCTGAAGATCGGCTGGCCGGCGGAAGACCTGGCGGGCTACACCCCGGGAACTCCCCACGAGATCGACCTCGCCGAGGACGGCTGGCACATCCGCCCCTACCAGCAGGATGCCGTCGACGCGTTCTCGAAGGACGGCTCGGGCGTGGTCGTGCTCCCCTGCGGCGCCGGCAAGACGATCGTCGGTGCCGGAGCGATGGCAGCGACCAAGACGACGACCCTCATCCTCGTGACGAACACCGTCTCGGCACGGCAGTGGCGCGACGAGCTGCTCAAGCGCACCAGCCTCACCCCCGAGGAGATCGGCGAGTACTCCGGGCAGGCCAAGGAGGTCAAGCCCGTCACGATCGCCACCTATCAGATCCTCACGGCGAAGCGGAAGGGCGAGTACGCGCACCTCGCACTGCTCGACGCCCTCGACTGGGGCCTCATCGTGTACGACGAGGTCCACCTCCTTCCCGCCCCCGTGTTCAAGCTCACCGCCGACCTGCAGGCGCGTCGTCGCATCGGCCTCACCGCCACCCTGGTGCGTGAAGACGGTCGCGAAGGCGATGTGTTCAGCCTGATCGGGCCGAAGCGCTTCGACGCCCCCTGGAAGCAGATCGAGGCGCAGGGCTTCATCTCGCCCGCCGCCTGCTACGAGGTGCGGGTCGACCTGCCACCGAGCGACCGTCTGGAGTACGCGGCCGCGACCGACGACGAGCGCTATCGCCTCGCGGCCTCCGCGCCGGCGAAGGTCGCAGCCGTGCGCGAGCTCATCGCCAAGCACGAGGGCGAGCGCATCCTCGTGATCGGGCAGTACCTCGACCAGCTCGAATCGCTGTCCGAGGCGTTGAACGCCCCGCAGATCACGGGTGCGACCCCGGTCGATGAGCGCGAAGAGCTGTACCGCGCGTTCCGGGAGGGTGACATCTCGCTGCTCGTGGTCTCCAAGGTCGCGAACTTCTCGATCGACCTGCCAGAGGCATCGGTCGCCATCCAGGTGTCCGGATCGTTCGGATCGCGTCAGGAGGAGGCCCAGCGTCTGGGCCGTCTGCTGCGTCCGAAGCAGTCGGGGCACACCGCGAGTTTCTACACCCTCGTGGCCCGCGACACGATCGACCAGGACTACGCCCAGAACCGTCAGCGCTTCCTCGCCGAGCAGGGGTACAGCTACACGATCATGGACTCCGACGCGATCGCCGCCTGACGCTCCCCTGTCACCCGCGTGCGACGCGTCCGTGGAGCACCGCACCCAGCTGGTGGGTCCCCGACGGCTGATGGGTCCCTGACGGCTGATGGGTCCCTGACGGCTGATGGGTCTCTGACGCGCGCACCGGAGTCGCGCGCCACGCTGTCCGCGCGATCCCGAGTCGCGCAGCCCATCGGTCGGCGAGCACGGCGTAGATCACCATCGCGAGTGCCGAGGCGAACAGATCGACAGCCGTTCCCGAGGTCGCGTTGGCATCGACGAGCGTGACGGAGCCGAGCAGGAAGATGAGCACGTTGTTCACGATGTGCAGCGAGATCGCCGCCTCGAGGCCCCCCGTTCGCCAGGTCAGCCATGCGGCGACGATCGCGAACATCCCGACGCTGGCCGCACCCCACACGTCGTACCCATGACCGAGGACGAAGATCGGCACGGGCAGGAGGATGGCGAAGGCAGGATGGCGTAGCCAGCCACCGACCAACTGCATCAGGTACCCGCGGAAGACATACTCTTCGGCGGCAGCCTGCAACGGGATCAGCAGCAGGACCAGCAGCACCATCGTCCACAGCCGGGGGTGGGAGAAGTCGGCGGTCACCGCGTCGCCGCTCAGCGCCGACCAGCCCAACACGACGGCGAAATAGACGAGGAACACCGCCAGGGCCAGCAGCAGGCTCTTCCCGAGCCATGCCATGCGAAGGCGCCCGGTCACGGAGGACAGCAGTCCCACCCCGCGCCCTTCGATGAGGCGTGACGCCAGCAGCAGCGCCGGGATCATCAGGATCAGGGGAAGAACCAGCGCGACGAGCAGCCAGGGCCGATCGAGATCGAAGAACTGCGTGGTGCTGAGGAGCACCTCTGATTCGACGCGCCACCCGGGGATGAACATCGACATGATCGCGAGAGGCACGATCACGATCAGCAGGATCACGACATAGAGAGCGATGCCGACGAGCCCCGTGAGCAGCATGCGCCACCAGCGATACCGTGGCCGCAGGTGTGCCAGCCGATGGTATGCGAGTTCCTCCCCGTCGGGGCGATCGGCCCGTGCGGCGGGAGTTTCGGGGGCGGCGACGTCGTCCTCGTGAGAGCTCATACCTCGATCCTCCCGGGTCCGGCTATGCGACGCATCCGACCGCGGGACGATCCCGTTCCCCGATGCCGATACACGGCTCACGAAGGCCGGCGCGAACGCGCGAGTCGACGCCGTTCCGCACAATAGTCAGCATCCACATGGCCGGAGTCACCATAATGGGGACATGACTGCTCCGCGCATCCTGGTCGTCGACGACGAACCCAACATCCGTGACCTGCTCTCCACGGGTCTCAGCTTCGCCGGATTCCAGGTGAAGACGGTCGCCAACGGCGCCGCGACGATCTCGGCCGTCCTCGAAGAGGAGCCGGACCTGATCATCCTGGACGTCATGCTGCCCGACATGAACGGCTTCAGCGTGACGAAGCGTCTCCGTGGCGCCGGGTTCACCGCGCCGATCCTGTTCCTGACCGCCAAGGACGGCACCGACGACAAGATCGAGGGCCTCAACGCGGGCGGGGACGACTATGTCACGAAGCCCTTCAGCCTCGACGAGATCGTGGCCAGGGCACAGGCTATCCTCCGCCGCACGATGCAGGCCGACGAGGAGTCGATCATCCGCGCCGGCGAGCTGTCCATGGACCAGGACACGCACGACGTCCACGTCGGCAAGGAGCCGATCGAGTTGAGCCCGACCGAGTTCAAGCTGCTCCGCTACCTGATGCTCAACCCGAACCGCGTGCTGTCGAAGGCGCAGATCCTTGACCACGTGTGGGAGTACGACTTCAACGGCGACGCCGGCATCGTGGAGAGCTACATCTCGTACCTGCGCCGCAAGATCGATCCGCACACCGAGGAGTCGCTCATCCAGACCAAGCGCGGCTTCGGATACATGCTGAAGGTCGGCAAGACGGTCTGACGACCACCGCACCGTCACCGCCACCGTCTCACGGTGGTGTCGCCGCACCGAGGAGGACCGCATGGCGCACAAGCCCGATGCGGTCACCAGCTGGTGGCGGCGCATCAGTCTTCGCGCGAAGGTCACCGGCGTCACCGTCGCGGTGCTCGCGCTCGGACTGCTCATCGCCGGCATCGGCACCGTGCCGATCCTGCGCAACGCCCTGGTCGCGAACATCGACGCGCAGCTGCCCGCTCTGGTGTCGAGCGATCTGGTCGAGCGCTACTTCGACTCGGTGACGGTCGACGGCGTCACCACGTACAGCCCGCGCGACGAGCAGCCGCGCGACTTCTCCTTCGCGATCTACGATGCGACGGGCGAACTGCGTGCGACCGCTCGCGGCACCTCGGGCCAGGCTCCCCTCTTCCCGTCCGAGTACTCGCTCGCCAAGGCGACGGCCAACACGGATCAGATCCCGCTCGAGATGACCGGAGCCGACGGGGAGCTGTTCCACGCCGCGGTCGCCGTCGTCCCTTCGGAGGGCGGGGTCCTGCGCATCCAGCTGGTGGCCCTCCCCCTCGCGCCCGCCGATCGCATCATCAGTCAGTACTTCGGCATCTACATCACGATCGCCCTGATCACCATCCTGATCGCCGCGCTCCTCACCCGCGGGCTCGTCACGCTCACGTTCCGCCGTCTGGGTCAGGTCGAGGCCACGGCCATGTCGATCGCCGCCGGCGACTTCCGTCAGCGGCTGACCGACCTCGAACCGACGACGGAGGTCGGTCGCCTCAACACCGCCATCAACACGATGCTCGACCGTGTCGACGCCTCACTCGCGCAACGGGACCGCACCGTGCAGCACATGCGGCGATTCATCGGTGATGCGAGCCATGAGCTGCGCACCCCGCTGGTGAGCGTGCGGGGCTACGCGGAGCTCTACCGGATGGGTGCCATCAAGGGCGAGGAGGACACCGCTCGGGCCATGGAGCGCATCGAGAAGGAGGCCATCAGGATGGGCGTCCTGGTGGAAGACCTGCTTGCGCTCGCGCGGCTGGACGAGGAGCGCGAGCCCGAGATCGTGCCGCTCGATCTCCGCCCGATCGCGCGGGATGCAGCGCTCGATCTCCGTGCCGCTGCCCCCGGTAGGACCGTCACGGTGATCGACCGGACGGCCGACAGCAAGACCGTGATCCCCCTGCATGAGATCCCGCCCCTTCAACCTCCCGAGCAGCCGACCCCCCGCGGGCTTTCCCGCGCCACGCTCTCCCGCCTTCGCCGCCGGTCCCGTCAGCAGGAGAAGGCTCCGGTGATCGACTTCACCGAGGTTCCGGACCTCCCTGTGCGCACTCCCCCGATCGTGCTCGGCGAAGAGAACAAGGTGCGCCAGGTGGTGACGAACCTGTTGGGCAACGCGCGTCGGTTCTCCCCTGAGGACGGCCCCATCGAGATCGTCGTCGACTCCGACCGTGCCGCGGGCACAGCGAGCATCGCGATCGTCGACCACGGCGAAGGCATCCCGCCGCAGATCCGGGAGCAGATCTTCGAGCGCTTCTGGCGGGCCGACACCTCACGAGCGCGGGAGACCGGCGGCTCCGGCCTCGGACTCGCGATCGTCGCGTCCATCCTGAAGGCGCTTCACGGTGGTGTCGACGTGTCGGAGACCCCGGGCGGCGGCGCGACGTTCACCGTGACGCTTCCGCTCGCGCCGGCACGGGCAACGCCTGCGCACCTCCTGGAGGACACACAGCCACTCGATCGCATCGACCTCCCCTGACGTCACTGCACGGAGGGTCGCTTCCCCCGGTTGCGCACAGGACGCGGTGCCCGGCCCCCTGGTGCGTCTTCATCAGGCCGAGCCCCGTCTAGCCTCGGAACCCCTACGAGAAGGAGTTCCCATGTCTGTCTTCACCGTCGACACCGAAGCCGTCCACGCCGCTCACGGTGCGACGCGCGCCACCATCGAGCGCCTCCAGAGCGAGTCTGCGACCCTGATGTCTCAGCTCCGGCAGCTGCAGTCGACCTGGTCGGGCACCGCGTCCAACGCCTTTCAGAATTGCGCTGAACAGTGGCAGGGCGCACAGATCCACGTGGAACAGGTCCTCGAATCGATCGGCACCTCGCTCGGCTCCGTCGCCACCCAGTACGCGGACGCCGATCAGTACTCCGCCAGCCTCTTCCGCTGACACGCGCCGTGAACGCAGAACGCCCCCGGCCGAAGCCGGGGGCGTTCTGTCATGAGTGCAGGATCAGAAGTCCATGCCACCCGACGGGTCGCCCATCGGAGCAGGAGTCTTCTCCGGCTTGTCAGCGACAACGGCCTCGGTGGTGAGGAACAGAGCCGCGATCGACGCTGCGTTCTGCAGCGCGGAGCGGGTCACCTTCGCCGGGTCGATGATGCCGGCGGCGAACATGTCGACATACTCGCCCGTGGCTGCGTTGAGGCCCTGGCCCGCGGGGAGCTCGGACACCTTGTTCGCGACGACGCCCGGCTCGAGCCCGGCGTTCATGGCGATCTGCTTCAGCGGAGCCTCGATCGCGACGCGGACGATGTTCGCGCCCGTCGCCTCGTCGCCCGAGAGCGAGAGAGCGTCGAGGGCCTTGGTGCCCGACTGGATGAGCGCGACGCCACCACCGGGGACGATGCCCTCCTCGACGGCTGCCTTCGCGTTGCGGACGGCGTCCTCGATGCGGTGCTTGCGCTCCTTGAGCTCGACCTCGGTCGCGGCACCGGCCTTGATGACCGCCACGCCACCGGCGAGCTTCGCCAGGCGCTCCTGGAGCTTCTCACGGTCGTAGTCGCTGTCGGTGTTCTCGATCTCGCGACGGATCTGCGTGACGCGACCCTCGATCTGGTCGGCCTCGCCCGCACCCTCGACGATCGTGGTCTCGTCCTTGGTGACGATGACCTTGCGCGCACGACCCAGCAGGTCGAGCGTGGCGTTCTCGAGCTTGAGGCCCACCTCTTCGGTGATGACCTGGCCACCCGTGAGGATCGCGATGTCCTGCAGCTGCGCCTTGCGGCGGTCGCCGAAGCCCGGAGCCTTGACGGCGACCGACTTGAAGATGCCCTTGAGCTTGTTCAGCACGAGCGTCGCGAGAGCCTCGCCCTCGACGTCCTCGGCGATGATGACGAGCTCCTTGCCGTCCTGGATCACCTTGTCGACGATCGGCAGCAGGTCCTTGATGTTGGAGACCTTCTGGTTCGCGATGAGGATGTACGGGTCCTCGAAGACCGCTTCCTGGCGCTCCGGGTCCGTGACGAAGTAGGGGTTCAGGTAGCCCTTGTCGAAGCGCATGCCCTCGGTGAGCTCGAGCTCGGTACCGAACGTCTGCGACTCCTCGACGGTGACGACGCCCTCCTTGCCGACCTTGTCGATCGCCTCGGCGATCAGTTCGCCGATGGCGGGGTCAGCGGCGGAGATCGAAGCCGTGGCGGCGATCTGCTCCTTCGAGTCGATCT
>NZ_QOAY01000204.1:8279-22490 GCF_003314775.1 Microbacterium sp. H6
GGCGCTGGCGAGCAGCTCCTCGGTGATCGCAGCGACGGCCTTCTCGATGCCGCGCTTGAGCGAGATGGGGTCGGCGCCGGCTGCGACGTTGCGCAGACCCTCGCGGACCAGCGCCTGAGCGAGGACCGTGGCGGTCGTGGTGCCGTCACCCGCGACGTCGTCGGTCTTCTTGGCGACCTCCTTGACGAGCTCCGCACCGATCTTCTCGTACGGGTCGTCCAGCTCGATCTCCTTGGCGATGGAGACGCCGTCGTTCGTGATGGTGGGGGCGCCCCACTTCTTCTCGAGAACGACGTTGCGGCCGCGCGGGCCGAGGGTGACCTTGACCGCGTCGGCGAGGATGTTCAGGCCGCGCTCGAGGCCGCGGCGGGCCTCCTCATCGAAAGCAATGATCTTTGCCATGAGTTTTTTCGTCCCTCCTGGACGTAGACGTTGGGTTTAGCACTCAGAGTGAGAGAGTGCTAACGCCATTCTGGCACTCGACACCTTCGAGTGCAAGCCGCCGGAGGTACGGCACCGGCCGAGGTCAGGGGGTGGGCGTCTCGCCGGCTGAGCTCGATCGATCGAGGCCGATGACCACTGTGAACTGCTTGTTGCCCTCCTCGGTCTGACCCGAGTAGTAGTCGCTCTGCTGCACGGCCGCTCCACCGAGCACGTTCGCCAGTCCGATCGCCGCGAGTTCGTCCTCGTCGTTGACGTAGAACACGGTCGTGGTGGCGAAGTCCTGGCTGGAGCTGTCACCGGCGAAGACGTTCTCCGACGCCCACCCGTTGTTGATGAGCAGGTCGCGCATCTGGGTGTCGAGCCCTTCCTCCGGCGTGCCGTTGAGGATCATCACGGAGATGGAGGTGTCCACCACGCCCGTCTCCACCGGGGTGGGAACGGCGCTGGGAGCGGCCTCGGGGAAGAGCGAGATGCGTCCCATGACCACGAGCGATCCGAAGATGCCGGCGATGATGAGCACCAGAGCGGCGACGAAGGACCACAGCAGCACGACCCAGCCGTTCATTCCCGGAGCTTCGGCGCGATGCGCTCCCACCCGTCCGGTGGAACGGGGAACGTCATCGAAGCGATCGCGGGAGGGCTTGGACACCCCTCGATGCTAGCGGCACCTTCCTGGCAATCCGTTCTCCGGCGCGGCACTGCTCGTTCCGAGAGCCTTCCTCGAGTCGCTTCAGCCGACGAAGCCCGGTATCCGAGCCGACCTCTGCCTGGCGCGTGAATCCCTGATCCGGCGCAATCTCCGCACCAGCATGGGGTCGTATTCCAGGGCGGCCTCCGACTCGATCAGGCGTCCGAGGAGCTGGTAGTAGCGGGCGGCGCTCATCCCGAGCTGAGCTCGGATGACCTCTTCCTTGGCCGATCCATGGCGTGGCCAAGCGACCTCCAGGGCGAGGATCGTGCGGTCGCGCTCCGTGAGATCTCCGAGCATGAGTCCAGGTTAGGACGCATCAGACAGCGAAGCCGTTCGCCACTCCCACCAGCCCCCGAGCGGATCTGCGGCCGCGCGCACCCGTCCGTCGAGCGCCACCACGAATCCCGGCCAGTCGTCGCCTTCGACCGGCGGCTCCCAGACATCGAGGGCACCGGGCGGATCGATCGTGACCCACCGGGCGTCCAGAGCGGAGATGCGCGCGACCAGCGCCTCCCTCCGGGCCCTCGGGATATGGACCAGCACACCCGGCGTGGTGACGACCAGGGTCGCCCCGCTCGGCGCCGCCGCGGCGAGCGCATCGATCTCCTCGAGGGCATCGCCGGCGACGATCAGCGGCGGATCCGATGCCGCGATTTCGAGCGCGGCATCGATGCGCTCCTCCCGCCCCTCCTCTCCCGGCCACACGAGCCCACGCAGCCAGCGCCGATCCCGTTCATCCGCCGCATCGAGGGGCGCGAGGTCGACGCCCGCCCGCCAGACCACGTCCGGCATCCGCAGCGGAGGCAGCGCGCCCGAGACCCGGCTCTCCAGCACGACGGTCGAGGGTCCGTCAAGAGGATCGAGGGCGCTCCTGACCGATCCATCCGCCGCGATGAAGCGATACGAGTAGCGGTCCGGGTACAGGCACAACCCCGCCGACGCTCCGACCTCGAGCAGCGCGATCGGTCCGGCTATCTCCGACAGCACGGGCAGTAGCGCCGCGAGGCGGAGGGGCTCATTGGTCTGGAGGCTGCGGTTCGCGCACTCGGCGACCACCGCGTCGGCGTTGCGGAGCACGAAGTCCCTCCACTGCGGGTACCCGACGAGTCCGGAGCCGAGCATGCGCGTCACGGCGAACACGAGGGGCGGCTGCCGACGATTCTCCGGGATCCGCTGGAGGATGCCCTTGAGCTCGTCGTCGTCCGCCACACCGGCGGCCCATTCGGCGTAGAGGGCGCTGCGTCCGGGCGCCTCGTCGCGGGCGAATCGTGCGTAGCGGTCCTGCACGGCATCGGTCATCGTCCCATTCTGACGCTGAGCACCCGAGACCTCGTCTCCCGGGAGAGAATGGAAGCGACTCAGGAGGACACATGTCGTACAGCGTGGACAAGACCGAAGACGAATGGCGCGAGGAGCTCGGTGAGGAGCAGTACGCGGTGCTGCGTCAGGCCGCGACCGAACGGGCCTGGACGGGCGAGCTGCTCGACGAGGAGCGCGCCGGCCTCTACACCTGTGGTGCCTGCAACGCCGAGCTCTTCAAGAGCGGAACGAAGTTCGACTCCGGGTGCGGTTGGCCGAGCTTCTACGAGTCGATCCGTCCTGACGCGGTCGAGCTCATCGAGGACGACAGCCTCGGGATGGTGCGCACGGAGGTGCGCTGCGCCAACTGCGGGTCGCACCTCGGTCACGTCTTCCCCGACGGATTCGGGACGCCGACCGGCGACCGCTACTGCATGAACTCCATCGCGCTGAACTTCACGCCCGACGCGTCGTGAGCGCTCTCGACGCCGTCCGCGCACGGCAGTCCTGGTCGAAGGTCGAAGACACCGCGCCCACCCGCGACGAACTGCTCACGCTGGTCGCGGCCGCCGGTCGCGTGGCCGATCATTCGTCGCTGCGCCCTTGGCGGTTGATCGAGCTGCGAGGCGCGGATCGGGAGGTGCTCGGCGCGGCGATCGCGAAGGCACAGGGCGACTCCTCTCCCTCGTCGAAGCCGCTGCGCGCCCCGCTGCTCATCGCCGTCGTCGCGAGCTACCAGAAGAGCGAGAAGGTACCCCGGTGGGAGCAGGAGGCCGTCGCCTCCGGGGTCGCCCACACATTGAGCCTTCTCCTCGACGAGGCAGGGTGGGGCGTCATCTGGCGCACGGGCCACTACACGCGAGCCAAGGCCGTCGCCAAGGCCCACGGGCTCGGGAAGAACGAGGAGCTCCTGGGTTGGCTCTACGTCGGCGGCAAGCCCGAACACAAGAAACCGGGACGACGCAAGACGGTCGACGCCCGCAAGCTCGTCACGCGCATGCCGAAGCCGTCAACCAAGAAGGCGAAGAAGAAGTAGTTCAGCGGCGGCGAGGCCACGGCACCGCGACCACGACAGACGCGACGGCGACCACGACCATCGCGAGCACCTGCCAGAGCGCCGGCCCTGCTGCGGGCGGCCACACCAGGTCGATCACCACCGACGTGGTCAGCTGGCCGAGCACCGACCCCAGGCCCATCAGCAGCACCCCCGTCTGCGCCACGATGAACGTGCCGAGGAGGATGTAGGCGGCGCCGAGGAAGCCTCCGAGGTACAGCCACGGCTCGGCGGGGAGGGCGGCGGGTGCCCCACGGAACGCGATGCTCACGCCGGACGCCAGCGCGAGGACCACGGTTCCGGCGACGAAGCTCATCAGGGTCGCGGCCAGAGGTGAGCGCGCGCGCTGGGCCAGACGTCCGTTGGTCGCTGCCTGCCACGCGATGCCGACCCCGGCCGCGAACGGCAGGAGCAGCATCCACAGCGGCGCTGACGCCAGCACGTCCCCGGACAGCGAGATGCCGACCGCGGCGAGCGCGAGCGCACCTCCCAGGACACGTCCCGGCGTGACCGCGACGACGCCGGCCGGTCCGAATCCGATGCGATCGAGCACCAGACCGTGCACGGTCTGTCCCGCCACCACGCCGACCGTGAACAGCGAGACGCCGAGGACTCCGGCCGTGAGCCCCTGGGTGGAGACGGTGAGTGCACCGCAGGCGCCTCCGAGGAGCATCCAGAAGGGGATCGTGCGCTGTCGGACGCCGCTCCAGAGACGCGCCACTCCCCGTCGAGCCGAGGGGAGGCAGGCGATCACGATCGCGAGTGCCAGCAGGCCGACGGAGAAGGAGAGGAAGCCGGCGACGATGCCGTCGTCCACGCGCACCCCGAGCACGCCGTTGATCCGCGCCTGGATCGCCGTCATGACCCCGATCGCGACCGCCCCTCCGAGTGCCACCGGGGCGGGGATTCGACGAGGCTCTGGCACCCGTCGACCCTACCCGAGATGCTGCCCGCTCCCTCCCACCCGGATGTCGGCGCCCCGCGCTACGCTGACGGCATGTGCGCGAGCTACGGTCTCGATCCCCGATTCACCGATGCAGAGCTCCTCGCCGCGGCAGACGACGCGGTGCTCGAGGGCCTGCGCGTCTGGGCGCAGGAGAACGCGGGTGAGACCGTCCGTCCTACCGGCAAGAACCTGCGCAACCTCAATCCGCTGATCGTGCAGCCCGACACAGCGCCGACGCTGGAACCCGCATGGTGGGGTTTCCTCGTGAACGGCGAGCCGGCGAAGTTCCCGTCGATCAACACCCGCTCCGAGCGCCTGCAGGAGCGCCCGGGCGGCGCGAAGTCGCGGGGGATCGTCCCGGCAACGAGCTGGTACGAGATGCAGAAGCCGTCCCGGCAGTGGAACGAGTTCATCGTCGACGACGGCACCCTGTTCGGCATGGCCGCCGTGACGCAACGCGGCCGCACCGCAGACGACCAGTGGTACACGTGCTACTCGATCGTCATGCGCCTCGCGCCTGCGCACCTCGTCGATCTCCACGATCGGATGCCGCTGCTCATCCCGGCGTCGCTGAGCCACGACTGGCTGACGGCTCCGGTTTCGCGGGAGATCATCGACGAGGCGATCATCGCGTCCGACGAGATGGCCGCGCGGGTTCAGGCTCGTCCGCGCCGCTGACACACCGATACATCCGCCGTCGGTCGGACGCCTCGGCACCAGATGTGTACCTGAGGGGGACGCGCACTCCCGACCTCGCTCCGTAACGTTGTCCTCATGATCACAGCAGAAGGCCTCACCAAGAGGTTCGGAGACAAGACCGCCGTCGACGACGTGTCGTTCACCGTCCAGCCGGGCAGCGTCACCGGCTTCCTGGGCCCGAACGGTGCGGGGAAGTCGACCACCATGCGGATGATCGTCGGCCTCGACCGTCCCACGTCGGGGCGCGCCGCCGTCGCAGGCCGCGAGTACCGCAAGCTCCGCGCCCCGCTGACGGAGGTGGGAGTGCTTCTGGACGCGAAGGCGGTGCACACCGGCCGCACGGCCCGCAACCACCTCCGCGCGATGGCAGCGACCCACGGCATCCCCTCCTCGCGCGTCGACGAGGTCATCGACCTCGCCGGCATCGGGTCCGTGGCCCGCAAACGTGCGGGAGGGTTCTCGCTCGGCATGGGCCAGCGGCTGGGCATCGCCTCGGCGCTGCTCGGCGATCCGCACACGCTGATCCTCGACGAGCCGGTCAACGGCCTCGACCCCGAAGGTGTTCGCTGGGTGCGTCAGTTCGTCCGTCATGCCGCAGGGGAAGGGCGCACCGTGCTCCTCTCGAGCCACCTGATGAGCGAGATGGCACAGACCGCGGATCACGTCATCGTGATGGGACGTGGGCGCGTGCTCGCCGATGCACCGCTCGCAGATCTCGTCCGGTCATGGACGAGGAACACGGTGCGGGTGCGCACCCCGCGACCGGCCGACCTGGCTGCGGCCGTCGGCGGACCCGACGTGGAGATCGCGAGCTCCGCTCCCGACCTCCTCGACATCGTGGGCCTGCCCGCTGCGCGGATCGGCGACCTCGCCGCCGACCGCGGCATTCCGCTGCACGAGCTCACCCCGACCACCGGTTCGCTGGAAGACGCCTACCTCGCTCTCACCGGCGACTCCGTCGAGTACCGCACCAAGGAGATCTCATGACCACGACACAAGCCCCCGCACCCACGCGGCCGCGCGTCGACACCGGTCGGAAGCTGACGTTCGGGCGTGCACTGCGCGGCGAGTGGATCAAGCTCGCCACACTGCGCTCGACCTGGTGGTCCATCGGGATCGCTGCAGCCCTGACCGTCGCGATCGCCGTGCTCATCGCCCAAGCCCTCGACATGCCGGACTTCGAACCGATCCAGGCCGTCATCATGCCGATCCAGTTCACCATGCTGCTCGCCGGCATCATCGGTGCGATCTCCGTGACCGGTGAGTACTCGACGGGCATGATCCGCTCGACGCTCACGGCGAACCCGGTCCGCGGCTCGGTGCTGGCGGCGAAGTCGACGGTACTGGCCGCATTCATGTTCATCTCGTCGCTGGTGATCTTCGCCGTCGCGGCGCTCGCGGTCACGCTCATCGTCGCGCCGCGCGATCAGGGCATCGAGTGGTCGGACCCGTCCGCATCGCTGCTGCCGGTCGTCGTCGCCTCGCTCGCGATGGCCGTCTTCGCGCTGATCGGGGTCTCGTTCGGCTTCATCCTGCGCTCGGGCGCCGGAGCGATCGCAGCGACTGTCGGTGTGCTGTTCGTCCTGCCGATCGTCGCGAGCTTCTTCTCCTTCGCCGGCGACGCCTGGGCATGGGTCACCGAAGCGTCGGCGTACCTCCCGGTGGCAGCCGCACAGTCCGCGATCATGCCCGGTGAGACGGCTGCTCTCGACGCCCCCGTCGCGTTCCTGACGCTGGGCTGCTGGGTCGCCGGTGGCGCCCTGGTCGCGTGGGGCGTGCTGCGCACGCGCGACGCGTAAAGTCGGCCTGTGAGCAGAACGCGAAGCCGCAGCGACTCGATCCGCGAGGACGAGGAGCTGCGGCTTCCGCGTGCCCCGGGTCTCTTCCGGCGGTTCTGGGCTCGTCACCCGCTCTTCGCCGACATCCTGATCGCGCTGATCTGCCTGTTCCTGACGCTCACTCCGGCCGCGCCCTATCCGCGCAGCACGCTGCCCGAGGCCACGTACGTCACTGTCAACATCGCCACCCTGGTCATGGTCGCGATCGGATGCAGCACCCTGCTCTGGCGCCGTCGAGCGCCGCTGGGTCCCTTCATCGCCGCCGTGATCCTGGGAACCGTCGGGCTCTTCACCGGCATGTCGGGCGGCATCGTGCTCCTGCTCGTGGCCTGCTACGGCATCGCGGTCTACAGCTCGGCCCGCCTGGCGTGGATCTGCTACGGGATCGGCGCTGCCTGGTTCCTCGTGCTCACCACGGTGCTCATGCTGAGCGGGGCCACCGTACTCCAGGTCGGGCTCGACACCGCCCTCGGCTACGCGGCGCTCGGCCTCATCGGCACCCTGGTCGGCGTGAACGTGGGTGGCCGCAAACGCTATCTCCTCGCCATCATCGACCGTTCGCGCCAGCTGCTGATCGAGCGCGACCAGCAGGCGCAGCTCGCGGCCGCATCGGAGAGAGCACGCATCGCACGCGAGATGCACGACATCGTCTCCCACTCGCTCACCGTCATCGTCGCGCTGTCCGAGGGAGCGGCGGCCACCCCCGACCGCGAACAGGCTCAGAAGGCCGCGGCGCACGTCGCGGACACCGCCAGAGGCGCACTCACCGAGATGCGCGCGATGCTCGGGGTGCTGCGCGACGACGAGTCGCCGCTGCCTTTGGCCCCTATGCAGCCCGTGCCCGCACGAGACACCGTGGAAGCCGCTCAGCGCGCAGGCTACCCGGCGACGCTCACCGTGGTCGGGCAGACGGAGGTCTCCCCCGCTGTCGCGCACGCGATCGGCAGGATCGTCCAGGAGGGCGTGACCAACGCCATGCGTCACGCCCCGACGGCCGAGAGCATCAGTGTGCGCCTGGAGTACACGAGCGACGCCGTGACGATCGAGATCGTGAACGACGGCGTCTCCGGCGCGATCGGGTCGGACGGGTTCGGCATCCGTGGCCTGTCGGAGCGCGCCGCCCACGTGCACGGCACGGTGCAGTCGGCGCCGGCAGGTGGAGGACGATGGGTCCTGCAGGCGGTCCTGCCCGCATCGGGGGGCGCGTCCGTCGCACGGGCGCAGACGAGAGAGGAAGAGGGATGACGCAGAGGATCAGGGTGCTGCTGGTGGATGACCAGCAGCTCATCCGAGTCGGGTTCCGGATGGTCCTCGAATCGGAGGACGACATCGTCGTGGTCGGCGAGGCAGGAGACGGCAGGGCGGCCATCACGCAGAGCGCCGTGCTCGCGCCCGACCTGGTGCTGATGGACATCCGGATGCCGGAGCTCGACGGGATCGCCGCCACGGAGGCGATCATCCGGGACCGTCCGCAGACCAAGGTACTCGTGCTGACGACGTTCGATCTGGACGAGTACGCGTTCGGGGCGATCCGGGCGGGGGCGAGCGGATTCCTGCTGAAGGACGCGCAGCGACACGAGATGATCTCCGCCGTACGCGCCGTGCATCGTGGCGATGCCGCGTTGTCTCCTCGCATCACGAGAACGCTGCTGGAACATGTGACGCCGCAGCTCGGCGCCGCCGCGGCTCCTGCACCCGCCGAGAGCGCCGCTCTCGAGTCGCTCACCGAGCGCGAGCGCGACGTGTTCGTCGCGATGGGCCGCGGCCTCACCAACGCAGAGATCGCTCAGACGCTCTACGTCGGCGAGTCCACGGTGAAGACGCACGTCGGTCGGGTCCTCGCGAAGCTCGGTGCCCGTGACAGGATCCACGCGGTGATCCTGGCGCACCGGCTCGGGCTCGTCGGCGACGAGAGCCCGCCGATCACGCGTTCGTCGGCGTCCACTCCGAGACCCGATTGAGCCGCTGCACCTCTTCGCTCGACAGTTCGAGGCGCGCCCCGGCGAGAAGATCGGGAACCTGCTCCACGCTGCGCGCACTCGCGATCGGGGCGACCACCGTCGGCTGCGCGCGAAGCCAGGCGAGGGAGGTCGCGGCGATGGAGGCATCGTGCGCATCCCCGATCTCCTCGAGGGCGTCGATGATCCGCAGTCCCGCCTCGGTCGCGTACTTCGCCGCTCCCTGCGCGCGCGGCGAATCCTGGCCCACGGTCTCCGTCGACCGGTACTTTCCCGTGAGGAAGCCACTCGCCAAGGAGTAGTAGGGCACGAGTCCGAGTTCGAACTCCTCGGCGACCGGGATGATCGAGTCCTCGACCTCGTTGCGGTGCACGAGGTTGTAATGCGGCTGCACGGCGACGGGGAGCGCCACACCCGTGCGCCGTGCGATCTCGATCCACTCACGGATGCGATCGGCGGAGTAGTTCGACACCGCCACGTGACGCACGAGACCGTCGTCGACGAGCTGTCCGAAGGCTGCGACGGTCTCCTCCAGGGGAACCGACGTGTCATCGAAGTGGGCGTAGTACAGGTCGATCTCATCGACGCCCAGACGCCGCAGCGATGCCTCGGCGGCCCGACGGACGTTCGAGGCGGCCAGACCGCGGAAGTCCGGATGCTGACTCACCTTCGTGGCGACGACCACCCCTGCGGGCTTCCGAGATGCGAGCCACTCGCCGACGATCGTCTCGCTCTCGCCGCCCTCGTTTCCCGGAACCCAGGCGCTGTACGAATCGGCGGTGTCGATGAAGTCGCCGCCGCCGTCCACGAAGGCATCCAGCACGGCGAACGAGGTGTCGCGGTCGGCTGTCCAACCGAACACGTTGCCACCGAGCGAGAGGGGGAGGACGTCGAGGTCACTTGTTCCGATGCGAGTCATGACGATCACAACAGTCGATCCCATCGCCCGCATTCCCGGATGACGCCGTGTTGCGTCGGGTGCCGGTCACGGCGTCGGCGTCTCGTCGTCACCGTAGTGCTGCGACGGACGGGTGACGAGCAGCGGGTCCGGCGCGTGAGCGATGAGAGGATCCTTGCCGGGATAGTCGAAGCGGGTGAGGACAGACCGCATCGCTTCCAGTCGCGCTCGTCTCTTGTCGTCCGACCTGATGACGAGCCACGGAAGTGCCGCGGTGTCGGTCTGGCGGAACATCGCCTCTTCCGCTGCCGTGTAGTCATCCCATCGATCGATGCTCGCGACGTCGGTCGGGCTCAGCTTCCACTGCCTGACAGTGTCTTCAGCCCGCCGGGCGAAGCGTCGACGCTGCTCGTGCTCACTGACCGAGAACCACAGCTTGATGAGCCGTATGCCCGAGCCGACGAGCATGCGCTCGAACTGCGGTGCCGTCTGGAGGAACTCCTCGTACTCGGCAGACGAGCAGTACCCCATGACCCGTTCGACCCCCGCGCGGTTGTACCAGGAACGATCCATCAGGACGATCTCGCCACCCGACGGCAGGTGCGCGACGTAGCGCTGGAAGTACCACTGCGTGCGCTCGATGTCGCTGGGTCTGTCGAGGGCGACCACACGCGCACCGCGAGGATTCAGATGCTCCATGAATCGCTTGATCGCGCCTCCTTTTCCCGCGGCGTCGCGGCCTTCGAAGAGGACGAGCGCACGTTCGGATGAGCGCTTGATGTGCGCCTGCAGTTTCAGGAGCTCGATCTGCAGCAGCCGCTTCTCGCGCTCGTACGCGGCGCGCGCAAGCTTCTCCGTGACATCGTGCCGCCCTTCCGGCGTCGTTTCCGGCATGAGCACTCCAGGGATCCCGCCTTCAGGAGGCAAGCGCAGGTGGCCGCGGCGGGGAGTCGGCCACCTGCGCCGTCTTCGACCTGGCGCATCCGCAGGACCGCCAGGAAACTCAACAGTCAGTAACATATCACCGTCTAGTGCGATACTCCGGAATGGTCTCGCCTCCGCGTGCCGCTGAGGGCAGAAGCGGGTGGGAGGTGTCGGCGGATAGGGTTCCCCCATGGGAACGATCCAGTACGGCAACGGCGATGCGATCCACATCGAGGATCGGGCGCTCGCACATCTGAAGGTGGTCATCGCGACGAAACTGCGGCGCAACGAGAGCTTCACCCTGTCGTGGCGCCACCCTGACAGCGACTCCCCCGGGCGCTCGACGATCTGGCTGCACCCGTCGATTCCGCTCCGTTTCACCTTCGACGAACCGGAGGCGCCGCAGTTGAACCCGAAGTGGATTCAGGACCTCATGCAGTCGGCGAGCTCGACAGGCGGGATCAGCTTGATCGAAGAGGTCGTCGAGGCGCCGCCGATCGACGAAGCGAGCTGAACTCGCCCGCGCCGGACACGCAGGGAGACGTCAGTCCGTCTTCCACACGGAGAGCAACTGCCATCCCTCCGGCACCTGACCCTCGAGCGCGGCCATGTCGTCGGCCTCGATCTCGCGAATCCCGTCGCGGCGAAGGAACTTGCCCTCGACAGAGCGCATCGACCCGGCCTTCTCCATCGTCGCCATGGCCGACACCAGGTCCCACCCTTGGGGAGCCTGAGCCGTGAGCTGCGCGCGGACCTCGACGAGGTCTTCGCCCTTGAGGGTCACGCTGTGGGCTTCGACGGGGCGGATCAGTCCTTTGAGCATCAGACCAGCCTAGGACGCCCGCGTTCCGTTCCGGTGCCGGCCGTGCGACCGACGACACCCTCGCGGGAAGCGCTCGGTCCCCGGGCGATCCCTGTCGCACTCCTATGCTCGACCTGTGCGCACCTCCGTTCGGCTCGTCAGCCTCGCCGCAGCCGCGGCCCTGTCCATCACCCTCGCCGCATGCTCGGCTCCGAGCGCGGATCCGACCCCGTCTGCGACAGCCTCGACCACTCCGACCGCTCCCCCGAGCCCGACCCCGTCATCGACGCCGAGCTTCGACGCGGCGGACACGTCGACCTGGCTCATCACCGACCAGGGGATCGGCCGCGCAGAGCTCGGTTCGGAGTCGATCGTCGATGCGCTGAGCCCCACGTTCGCCCTGACCGACCCCTGCGAAGACCTGGAGTACTACGAAACGGCGGAGGGCGCACAGGCCAGCTTCGGGATCATCAGTCACCCCGGAGAGAGCGGCGTGAGCGGCATCACCATTCGCGTGCCGGGCGATGTCCCCCTGTCCGGCCCCGTGGCGACCTCACCTCTCACGGAGAGCGGCATCGGCCTGGGATCGACGTTGGACGAGCTCACCACCGCGGAACCGGACGGGGCATTCGACGCGGCGCCGGGGACCTCCGGCTACGTCGTCGGTACGAGTCCTCGGTGGATGGTCTTCGAGGTCTCCGAAGCCGAGCCGTTCGTCCGCGGCATCACCGTCACGGACACGCTTCCCGCAACCGGCTTCTGCAGCTGACTCCGACCCGGAAGGCGGAGGACACGACTGACGCGTTCCTAGTCATCTGTCTCGAACGCGAGGGTGTTTCCGTCAGGATCTTCCACCCAAGCGATGCGACCACCGCCGGCACGGGGGCCGATCCCTCGTTCGTCTTGGTCGAAACCGTCGTAGTGGACGAGTTCAGCGCCGGCCGCCGTCAACGCTGTGACGATCGCATCGAGGTCGTCGACGTACCAAGTGGCGACCGTCGAGTGCGTCGACCCCGCCGTCGGGGTCTCGAAGACGTTGAGCATGGTGCCCTGCCCGCACGCGTAGAAACGGGCGCCCCCTTCGATGTCGGCGCTCGGGCCGATGCTTGCGGGGACGAGCCCCAGTATGCCTTCGTAGAAGGAAGCGGACCGCTTGATGTCCTTCACACCGATCGAAGCCCTCACCGGAAAGTCGCCTAGAGTCATGCGCCCATCCTGGTGTCAAGGACGGGCTCGCGTCCACGCCCTGGTCACGATCAGTGCGACGACGAAGGCCCGCATCCCCAGTGTTTCCAAGGGGATGCGGGCCTTCGTGTGCGGAGCCGACTACGGGACTCGAACCCGTAACCCCCGTATTACAAGTACGGTGCGCTACCAATTGCGCCAAGTCGGCGGATGCCATCCATCAGCTTAGCGATGGCATCGACCACACCTCGACCTAGGAGGCAGGCGTGGTGGTCGGAGTCGGCGTGGGGGTCGGCGTCTCGCGAGAGGCGTCGCTGGCCACGCTGAGCACGAACTGCGAGAACTCGGCGGGATCGTCGAACGCACCGACGTATGCCTCGCCGTTCGCGACGATCATGGGCGACGCGTTCAGCTTGAGGTCCTTGGAACCGGACAGTGGTCCTTCGAGCGCGCGGGTGGTCGCTTCCTTCGCCCAGCTGACGAAGTCCCCGTCCTCGATGCACGAGCGCACGGCCTTGGTGTTGTCGGTGCCGACGGCGGCTGCGAGGTTGGCGAGATCCTCATCCGACATGCCGTCGCTGCCCACGTCGGGTTGCTTGTCGAGCAGGTCGTGATTGAACGCGTAGAACTGTGCAGGCGAGTGGCTGGCCACGCAGGCGGCAGCCGCTGCGGACCGCAGCGAGTACTTCGTGCCGTTCGAGCTCGCGGTGAGCAGAGCGACCGGGTGGTAGCTGACCGTGACCGCTCCCTCGCTGATCCAGCCGGCCAGCTGGCGGGCGTTGGCCCGCTCGAACTTGCCCGCGTCCGGCGAGAGGTAGTCGACGTAGACGTGGATGTCGACCTTCTCGGAGGCCGTGGCCTCGGGCGTCGGCTCCACCGGGGCTGCGGCATCGGACGGCTCCTCCGAGGGCGATACCGGCACCTCATCGGACCCCGCCACGGCGGTGATGTCGGTGACGACCACGCCGTCCGACTCCATTCCGGTGGGGGTGAGCTTCGGCTTCGACACCTGTGCTGACACCGCAAGGGTCACCGCAGTGCCGATCGCCCCTACGGCGACGATCGCGACGGCACCGATGATGATCCGTCGCATGAGGCGCGCCCTCGACTGCTGGGCGTGCACTTTCTGAGCCTTCTCCCGCACGACCTCGCGAGAATTGCGAGGTGTGGGGACGTTCGGCGTTTCGTCGCTCGACATCGTTCCTCTTGTGAGTCTGAGGGGGTCCGGGTTGGCCCCGACCGCCGCTCGGCGACGATCGCCGCTGGGCGCGGCCGAGTTCGATGCTAGCCAGTGAGGCTGAGAAATACCCAGGTACCGCTGTTCATGTCATACTGACTTCGACCCAAAGACGGGTCACGGTGGCTCATCCCACCGCTTCATCACTACGGATCGTCCGGCACGTACCTGCCGGTGAAGGAGAAACGACAATGGCATCTGTGACTTTCGACGAGGCCACCCGCCTGTACCCCGGT
>NZ_QOAY01000204.1:22514-26445 GCF_003314775.1 Microbacterium sp. H6
AACCCGTCCCGCCGTCGACAAGCTGAACCTCGAGGTCGGTGACGGCGAGTTCCTCGTCCTCGTCGGACCTTCCGGTTGCGGTAAGTCGACGTCCCTCCGCATGCTCGCCGGCCTGGAAGAGGTCAACGCCGGCCGCATCCTCATCGGTGACCGCGACGTGACCGACGTGCCGCCGAAGGACCGTGACATCGCCATGGTCTTCCAGAACTACGCGCTGTACCCGCACATGACCGTCGCCGAGAACATGGGCTTCGCGCTCAAGATCGCCGGCGTCGGCAAGGAGGAGCGTGCGTCGCGCGTCCTCGAGGCCGCCAAGCTCCTCGACCTCGAGCAGTACCTGACCCGCAAGCCGAAGGCTCTCTCGGGTGGTCAGCGTCAGCGTGTGGCCATGGGCCGCGCGATCGTCCGTCAGCCCCAGGTCTTCCTCATGGACGAGCCGCTGTCGAACCTCGACGCCAAGCTCCGCGTCCAGACCCGTACACAGATCGCGTCGCTGCAGCGTCGCCTCGGCGTCACCACGGTCTACGTCACGCACGACCAGACCGAGGCGCTCACCATGGGCGACCGTATCGCCGTGCTCAAGGACGGCCTGCTCCAGCAGGTCGGCTCGCCGCGCGACCTGTACGAAAAGCCCGAGAACGTCTTCGTCGCCGGCTTCATCGGCTCGCCCGCGATGAACCTGTTCTCGGCCGACCTGGCCGACGGCGGCGTGCGCTTCGGCACCGAGGTCGTGCCGCTCGACCGCGACACCGTCGGCCGCGCCAACGGCTCGCAGGTCACGGTCGGCGTCCGCCCCGAGGACATCACCGTCGGCCCGGCAGACGGCAAGGGCCTCTCGGTCGTCGTCGACCTGGTCGAGGAGCTCGGCGCAGACGGCTACCTCTACGGTCACACCGACATCAACGGCAAGCGCACCGACCTGGTCGCCCGTGTCGACGGCCGCAGCCACCCGAACGCCGGCGAGACGGTCACGCTGGCTGCCAACGCGGGTCACGTGCACGCGTTCGACAGCGAGTCCGGCGTGCGACTGAACGACAAGCCGGTCGTCTCCGCCTGATCGGATCCACAGACGCGGCGCGGGCTGACTTCGGTCACCTGCGCCGCGTCTCTTTTTCCTCACCGCCCGCCATCAGGGAGCACCATGCAGGACTCGCTGCGGATCACCGCCAGCAAGATCGATCCAGGGCTGCTCGCGCTCCCCTGGTCGACCACCCTCGCCAATTGGCCGTCCGAGCACATCGTGTCGCTCCCGAAGGGGCTCTCCCGCCACCTCGTGCGATTCGCCGATCTCTCCGGTCGCGTCGTCGCCGTCAAGGAGACCACTGCGGAGATGGCCCAGCGCGAATACGACATGCTCGGCAACCTGGCGCGCCTCGATGTGCCATGCGTCGACAGGGTCGCCGTGATCGCCGGCCGCACCGATGCCCATGGTGACCCCCTCCCCGCCGCCCTGGTCACATCACACCTGCGCTTCTCGATGCCGTATCGCGCGCTGTTCACGCGGGTGCTGCGCCCTGACACCGCGAACCGTCTCGTCGACGCGCTCGCGCTGCTTCTGGTGCGCCTGCACAACGTCGGCTTCTACTGGGGCGACGTCTCGCTGTCGAACACCCTCTTCCGGCGCGATGCCGGTGCGTTCGCGGCCTACCTCGTCGACGCGGAGACCGGGGAGCTCCACGAGGAGGGCCTCACTGACGGCCAGCGCGCGTATGACCTCGACCTCGCCCGCACCAACATCGCCGGCGAGATCATGGACCTCGCGGCCGGTGGACGTCTGGAGCACGGAGTGGATGCCGTGGCGATCGCGGACGGCATCGTGTCGTCGTACCGGTCGCTGTGGGCCGAGCTCACCGCTCAGGAGTCGTTCTCCGCGGCCGAGACGTGGCGCATCACGGAACGGGTCGAGCGCCTCAACGCCCTCGGCTTCGACATCGACGAGATGTCCATGTCCACGACAGCCGACGGCACCGTCGTGGAGATCCAGCCGAAGGTCGTCGACGCAGGGCATCACCAGCGGCGCCTGATCCGCCTCACAGGCCTCGACGTCGAGGAGAACCAGGCCCGTCGCCTGCTCAACGACCTCGACGAGTTCCGCGCCCGCTCGACCAAGCAGTGGGCGGACGAGGAGATGTACGCCCACGAATGGCTCACCCGTGTCTTCGAGCCCGTCGTCCGTGCGATCCCCTATGAGCTGAGGGCCAAGCTCGAGCCTGCCGAGGTCTTCCACCAGGTGCTGGAGCACCGCTGGTACCTGTCCCAGGCGGAGGGACGCTCCATCCCCCTCGCCGAGGTGCTCACCAGCTACATCAACGAGGTGCTGCGCCATCGCCGCGACGAGGCCACGATCATGGGCCCGCCCACCGAGACGATGAGCCTTCCCGTCATCACGGGCGCGACGCCGACCGCCGACGACGATGATGACGTCGACTGGCGCGATCTGGTCTGACCGCTCCGAGGCGTCGGGGCCGCGACTCAGTAGCCGACGGTGAACCGCTCGCGATGGTGGTTGCCCTGCTCGATCTCATCGACCACCGCGACCGCGAAGTCGGCCCCCGAGATGAACGACTTGCCCTCGTCGTCGCGGACGATCACATCGCCGCCGTCACGGTAGTGTCCGGTGCGCTCGCCCTCTGCCCACGGACCGAAAACCTCGGCGGGGTGCACGAAGAACCAGTCCAGACGCGGATCGGTGGCTTCGAGCAGTGCGAGCGAGTCGATGCCGACCTGCGCCTCGTGCTTGTACTCCTCGGGGAAATCCTGATCGAACAGACGCGGCCCACCGGGAGCGACGAGACTGCCCCCAGCACCGCCGATCACGCCCAGGCGCGTCTCCGTCCCGGTGAGTCGATCGACGAGCCCGCTCAACGCCTCCAGGACCCTGTTCTCCATGTCGCCGCGAGGAGACAGCGCGGACACCACCGCATCCGCTCCGTCGAGCGCCGGGGCCAACGAGTCGAGGTCCAGCGCCGTGCCCTGCAGATACGCAGCGCCGGCGACGGGATCCGTCGGTTCCGAGCGCGACAGGGCGATGACCGCATGACCGCGCGACACCGCCTCGGCAACGATGTGACGGCCGGCGTAGCCGGTTCCTCCGAGGACGACGATGCGAGCCATGCGGTTCTCCCCTAGTCAGACGTATGTGGCGATGGAATCACTTCGCGGCGCGGAGCGACGCGACCTGGTACAGCGCGACGGACGTCGCGATGCCGGCGTTCAGCGACTCGGTGGCCGCGGAGATCGGAATCGAGACGATCTGGTCGCAGGTCTCGGAGACGAGACGGGAGAGCCCCTTGCCCTCGGAGCCGACCACGATCACGACGGGGCGATCGGCCAGCTGCAGTTCCGGAAGCGACACGTCGCCGTCACCGTCGAGCCCGAGCACGAAGACACCCTGCTTCTTGAACTCCTTGAGCTGCGTGGTGAGGTTGCTCGCGAGAGCCACCGGGGTGCGGGCGACCGCTCCGGCGCTGGTCTTCCAGGCCGCGGAGTTGACGCTCGCCGAGCGACGCTGAGGAAGGATGACGCCATGGCCGCCGAACGCCGCCGTGGAGCGGATGATCGCGCCGAGGTTGCGGGGGTCGGTGATGCCGTCGAGCGCCACGAACAGCGGCACGTGGCCCTGGTCGATGACCTGCTCGAGCAGATCCTGGGGGTGCGCGTACTCGTACGGGGGCACCTTGATCGCGACGCCCTGGTGCACGCCGTCGAAGCCGGCCATCCGGTCGAGCTCGGGACGCGTGACCTCGAGCACGGGGATGCCGCGGTGGGTCGCGATCGAGAGCATCTCCTTCACACGGTCGTCCATCTCCACGCGCTGCGCGATGTAGAAGGCCGTCGCCGGGATCTTCGCCCGCAGTGCCTCGAGCACCGAGTTGCGACCCGTGACGATCTCGGTGTCGTCTCCTGCCTTGGCCTTGGACGCGCGGTTCCC
>NZ_QOAY01000123.1:0-357 GCF_003314775.1 Microbacterium sp. H6
CCGAGGCCTATCGCGAGCTCGGGCTCGTCGCCTCCGACATGGTCGACGTGAATCAGGCGGTGTTCGATCCGGGCAACGACTTCCACGGCGTGATCGCGGGCGTGCACGAGATGCTGCGTCAGCAGGGGCTGCTCGAGGGGATCTGGTGCCTCGACCCCGCCGAGGGGCTCTCGCCGGGGCAGGCCGAGGAGATCGCCCGCGTGCGTCGGGCATACCCGGCCCTGAACGACGACGCCTTCATCGCCGAGAACCTCGAGGACTGGCTGCGATGAATGCCGCGGCGAGCGCACCGGCCGTGGTCGCGGTCGTCTCGGAAGAACTCTTCGCGGAGTTCTTCTCGTCGGCGGATGCCGAGCG
>NZ_QOAY01000123.1:390-926 GCF_003314775.1 Microbacterium sp. H6
CTGGGCGCGGTCGCCGCTCGTCTCGGTGGTTCTCTCCTGCGCGTCGATCGTCTCGCCGAGGCCGAACTCGACGATGCACGCATCGTGATCACGAGCTGGGGTGTCGGGCCCTTCGACGCCGCAGTGCTCTCGGCGCTGCCGAAGCTCGAACTGATCGCGCACACGGGGGCCACGATCAAGCCCTTCGCGACCGATGAGCTGTTCGACCGCGGTGTCGTGGTGACGCAGGCCGGCGCGGGGATGGCGCGACCGGTGGCCGAGGTGTCGCTCACCTTCACGCTCGCGCTGCTGCACCGCGTGCCGGAGATGCACAACGCCCTGCGCGCCGGCGACGGTTGGTACGACGCGGCGGCGGTCGGGGTGCAGCGCGAGATCCTCGGCACGCCCATCGCGGTCATCGGGGCTTCGCGTACCGGGCGGGCCTACCTCGAACTCATCCGCGCGCTCGGGGCCGAACCGCTGCTGGTCGACCCGACGCTCGCCGCTTCGGAGGCTGCTGCTCTCGGCGCAGAGCTCGTGCCGCTCGACGATGCCCT
>NZ_QOAY01000209.1:0-1010 GCF_003314775.1 Microbacterium sp. H6
CTTCGGTCGGGACTCGCTCTGGGCAGCCCGCCTCGCCCTCGCGGTCGACCCCGACATGGCGGCCTCGACGCTGCGGGTGCTGGCCCGGCTCCAGGGCACCGGGCACGACGCCTCGACGGCCGAGGCTCCGGGCAAGATCGCGCAT
Source organism: Microbacterium sp. H6 (assembly GCF_003314775.1). NCBI lineage: Bacteria > Bacillati > Actinomycetota > Actinomycetes > Micrococcales > Microbacteriaceae > Microbacterium > Microbacterium sp. H6. Next base: position 146 of record NZ_QOAY01000209.1, read on the forward strand.
GAGCTGCGCAGCGGCGCCCTGTCGTTGCCGAACGAGGGCGTGCACCTGCCGCCGCTCTACTACGGCACGGTGGATGCGACCCCGCTCTGGATCTGTCTGCTCGCCGACGCCCACGCCGAGGGCATGCCCGAGCGAGAGGTGCGGGCACTGCTCCCGGCACTTCGCGCCGCGTTGACCTGGATGACGGTGCACGGCGATGCCTCGGGCAGCGGCTTCATCGACTATGCGGACGAGTCGGGCCACGGACTCGCGAACCAGGGCTGGAAGGACTCCGGCGACTCGATCCAGTGGCGCGACGGGCGCTTGGCCGAGGGCCCCATCGCCCTGAGCGAGGTGCAGGGCTATGCGTACGAGGCTGCTGTGCGCGGCGCGGATCTGCTCGACACGTTCGGCGAACCCGGCGGCGCTGAGCTGCGGGCGTGGGCTGCCGACCTGCGCGAACGTTTCCGCGCTGCGTACTGGATCACCACGCCAGAGGGCCGCTACCCCGCGATCGCCCTCGACGCCCACGGCGCCCCGGTCGACACCCTCACCAGCAACATCGGACACCTGATCGGCACCGGCATCCTCGACCCCGAGGAGGAGCGGGCCTGCGCCGCGCTGCTGACCGCGCCGAGCATGTCGAGCGGCTACGGCATCCGCACCATGTCGACCGACGCTGCCGGATACTGGCCGCTCAGCTATCACGGTGGCAGCGTGTGGGCGCACGACACCGCGATCGCCGTGCACGGCATGATCCGCGCCGGGCTCGATGCCGAAGCACGAGTGGTCGCCGAGCAGCTGCTCGACCTGGCGGAGGGCTTCGACTACCGCGTGCCCGAGCTGCACGCAGGTGATGCGCGCGTGCCCGGCGGCGCGCCCCTTC
>NZ_QOAY01000303.1:0-2586 GCF_003314775.1 Microbacterium sp. H6
GCGGCGTCGGTCGCCCGCTCGGGGCGACGGCTGCGCTCGGTCTTGACGGACTCCGTCTTAGGCGCCGACACCAGGCGGCCCTTCGTGCCCTGGGGGATGTCGAGGTCCTCGTACAGGTGCGGGCTCGACGAGTAGGTCTCGATGGGCTCGGGCTGACCGAACTCGAGGGCCCGGTTGATGAGGGCCCACTTGTGCAGGTCTTCCCAGTCGACGAAGGTGACCGCGATCCCGGTCTTGCCCGCGCGGCCGGTACGGCCTGCGCGGTGCAGGTACGTCTTGTCCTCGTCCGGAATGGTGTGGTTGATCACATGGGTGACGTCGTCGACGTCGATGCCTCGAGCGGCGACATCGGTCGCGACGAGCACATCCTTCTTCCCCGCCTTGAAGGCGGCCATCGAACGCTCACGCTGGTCCTGGCCCATGTCTCCGTGCACGCCGCCGACGTTGAAACCGCGGTCGCTCAGCTCGTCGACGAGCCGCTGCGCCGCACGCTTGGTGCGGGTGAAGATCACGGTCTTGCCGCGCCCCTCCGCCTGCAGGATGCGGGCGATGACCTCGTCCTTGTCCATGGAGTGAGCGCGGTACACGAGGTGCTTGATGTTGGCCTGCGTGAGGCCCTCATCGGGATCGTTGGCGCGGATGTGGATCGGGTTCGACATGAAGCGACGCGCGAGGGCGACGATCGGACCGGGCATGGTCGCGGAGAACAGCTGCGTGTGGCGGATGGCCGGCACCTTCTGGAAGATCTTCTCGATGTCGGCGAGGAAGCCGAGGTCGAGCATCTTGTCGGCCTCATCGAGCACGACCTCGGTCGCGTTCGAGAGGTCGAGCAGGCGCTGGCCGGCGAGGTCGATCAGTCGGCCGGGGGTGCCGACCACGATCTGCGCTCCCGCCTTCAGCTGGTCGATCTGGCCCTCATAGGCCTTTCCGCCGTAGATGGCGACGACGCTGGTGGAGCGGTTGCTGGTGAGCAGGTCGATGTCCTCGTACACCTGCACCGCGAGCTCACGGGTCGGCACCACGATGAGCGCCTTGACGCCGTGCTCCGGGTCCTTGCCGAGACGCTGGACGACCGGGATGCCGAAGCCGAAGGTCTTGCCGGTTCCCGTCTTGGCCTGACCGATGATGTCCTGGCCGGGAAGGCCGAGGGGGATGGTCTGCTCCTGGATGGGGAACGCGTCCACGATGCCCTTGGCGGCGAGTGCGTCGACGATGTCCTGATCGATGCCGAGATCGGCGAAAGTTGTCACTTTGTTCAGATTGCCTGTCCGGCGACCCTGCGGGATCGCCACGTTCACGGATCCACGCCGTCTCTTGTGCCACAGGCGCGGGGCCCCGCTCCGACGGCGGGGACACGCCCAGCCTACCCGAGGGGTGCCGCAGGCCGGGAAGAGGGCTTCCGCACGAGTATTGTGAACGTCGTGGTGGACTCGGGAGGACGACCTCGTGGTTAAGTGGTTCTGGCAGCGCGATGCGGCGCCGCGACGCACCCTCGCCTTGCGCGGCAGGGGAGAGCAGGGAGATGCGACGCGCATCGACTTCGCCGAGCTCGCCCCCGAGCTGAACCGCTTCCTCGGACAGGCCGCCTATCTGCAGCTGGGCTACTTCGAGACGCTGACGCGTCTCATCCGCGCCACACCCGAGCTCTCCGAGAAGGAGTCGCTCTCGCGCGCAGCCGGAGCCGCGCTCACCAAGCACCGCGGGATCGTGGAGCTCATCGCGGAGCGGGGGGACGACCCGACGCAGCTGATGCTGCCGTTCCGGGAGAACCTCGATGCGTTCCGTCGGAAGACCATCGGCGCCCGCCCTCGCGAGACGCTGCTCGCCGTCTACATCACCGCAGGGATGTTGGACGACTTCTACCTCGCGCTCGCCTCCAGCTACGGGGAGACCGGGCACCGCGTGGCGCAGATCCTGCGCGAGGACGATGCCAGGCACGAGATCGTCGCCATCGTGCAGGAGACCATCGAGAGCGATGAGGAGTGGCGGTCGCTGCTGTCGATGTGGGCCCGCCGTCTCGTCGGCGACACCATCCTCGTCTGTCGCTCGGCGCTACGGCCGGAGCGTCTCGACGTCGACGAGGAGCGGATCGAGCCGGTGTACACCGAGCTCATGGGCGCTCACGCACGGCGCATGGACGCCATGGGACTCGCGTCCTGACCCGACATCGCCACACGCGCGGTCGGTTCGAGGCGGTCAGATTCCGACGGCGGTCAGATTCCCAGCGCGACTCGCTTCTGGGCGTCGGCGCGCTTGCGCATCCCGGTGATCGCCACGGTCGCCAGTGCGGCGACGATGGGGGCTCCGAGGACGCTCGCGAGCCACAGCCAGATGCTGTCCTCGCCCACGCCCGCCCACTGCAGGGCGGTGTACAGGACCGCAGCCACCGCGGTCGCGATGGCGGGGGTCAGAGCGACACCGCGCAGCTCACGACCGCCGATCAGGAAATGTGCGGCGATCCCGAGAGCGCACGCGCCGATGAGTGCGAGGAGGATGTACATCGTCGGGTCAGGCGACGAAGCCGACGCGGCGGGATTCCTCGGTGCCCAGCTCGATGTACGCGAGGTTCGCGGTCGGGACAATGTA
>NZ_QOAY01000303.1:2620-4503 GCF_003314775.1 Microbacterium sp. H6
TGCCCTTCACGTCGGCGAAGCTCACGTGCGACGCGCTCTGCTCGAGGGCGGTGGCGACCTGGGTGCGCACCTCTTCGGCGCTTGCGCCGGTGTCGAAGCTCAGTTCACGGCCGGTGTTGATGATGCCGATGCGGATTTCCACGCGTGCTCCTTGAAGTTCGGGGACTGCGCCAACTCTACCCCGGGAGTACAGGCCGGGATCGGCCGTCGCGGCCTGTTTCGCCATGAGCGCACAGGGGGAAGGCACCATGGCTGCGGGCGGCCTCAGGCGGGTGGGGACGGTGATGTCCGCGCGTCCGGATAGCGTTGATGTCATGACACCGGATTCCGCTCAGCGTGCTGTGATCGCCGCGGAGTCGCACGCGTCCGGTGTCATCATCGGCGCACCGGGAACGGGGAAGACCCGCACCCTCATCGACCGCGTCGTCCACCTTCTCGATGCAGACGCCCTGCGCCCCGAAGAGGTGCTCGCCCTCACCCCGAACCGTCAGGCGGCGACGGCGCTGCGCGACCGGATCGGAGTCAGGATCGGGCAGGCCACGCCGGGTCCGCTCGCGAGATCGCTCGGCTCGTTCGCCTTCCAGCTCGTGCGGGGGGCGATGGTGAAGGAAGGGTCCGAGCCGCCGGCGCTGTTGACGGGCGCGGATCAGGACCGCATCATCGCCGAGCTCCTCGCCGGTGACGCGGAGGACATGCGCATCCCGTGGCCGGAGAGCCTGAGCGCGTCGGTTCGGGCGTCGAAGGGATTCCGCTCCGAGCTGCGCGCTTTCCTCGCCGAGTGCACCGAGCTCGGGGTGGACGCTGCGGAGCTTCGTGCATCGGGCAACGCCGTGTGGGCGGCGACGGCGGAGTTCCTCGTGGAGTACCGAGCCGTGCTCGACGCCCTCAGATCCGCACATCGCGATGCCGCCGACCTGCTCAGCGAGGCGAGCGCCATCCTGCACACGGCCGATCCGGCGACTCTCGGCCCGTTGGCACCGCTGCGCGTGGTGCTCATCGACGACGCTCAGGAGCTCACCCGCGGCGGCATATCGGTCGTGAAGGCCCTGCGGAGTCGGGGGATCGCCGTGCTGGCGTTCGGCGATCCGGATATCTCTTCCGGCTCCTTCCGCGGAGCCAGCCCCGAGCTGTTCGCGCAGCTCGCCGGGGTGCTGGGGGATGTGCACGTGCTCGATGGCCCCCATCGTCAACGTCCGGCGCTCACGGCGCTCACCCGCACTGTGACGCAGGCGATCGGCGTGTCGGGGCGGGTCGAGCATCGGCGGGCGCCTGTGCCGGCGACGGCCGATGACGTCGACGCCGGAGTCTCCACGTTCATCGCCCCGTCTCCCTACGAAGAGCTCGATCGCATCGCCGGTGTCATGCGCGAATGGCACCTCTCCGAAGGGATCCGGTGGGATCGGATGGCGGTCATCGCCCACGACACCCGGCAGGTGACCACGCTCGAGACCGAGCTCGCCGCCAGGGAGATCCCGACGCGCGCAGCCGGTGTGCAGCGCCCGCTCGGCAGCGAGGGGATCGTGCGCGACATCGTCGGCATCGTTCGTCTGGCTCTCACGCCCGTCGAAGAGCGCACCTCGACCGCGCTCGAGGAGGCGCTGCGCACCCCGTTCGGGGGGATGGACGCCATCGGGCTGCGGCGCCTGCGCGCCCGGCTCCGACACGTCGAGCTCGAGCAGGGCGGCTCCACCCCCGCGCGGGAGCTGCTGCGGCAGGCGATGGCGAATCCTGCCCACCTCACTCTCATCGACGCTCCGGAGTCGCGCACTGCGGAGAGGTTCGCCGAGACCATCCAGGCTCTCGCCAGCGGTGCGGATGCCGGCGAGACGATCCACGACCTGCTCTGGCGGGTGTGGGACCAGGCCCGAGCCGTCGACGGGCGT
>NZ_QOAY01000303.1:4530-11067 GCF_003314775.1 Microbacterium sp. H6
GACTTCAGGTCGCCTGGCGCGAGATCTCGCTGCTGCCGACGGGGGCGGAGACCGCGCGTTCGCTCGACGCGCTCGTGTCGCTGTTCGACGCGGCCAAGCGCTTCGTCGAACGCACCCCCAACGAGAGGCCGGAGGTGTTCGTACGGGACATCCTCGACAGCGAAGTTCCCGAGGACTCGCTGTCGACTCCCGATCGGCCGGGAAAGGTCACGCTGCTGACCCCTGCGACGGCGCTCGGCACCGAGTTCGATGCGGTCGTCGTCGCCGGCGTGCAGGACGGCATCTGGCCGAATGTGCGCCTTCGCGGTGGACTGCTGCAGACGTGGCGTCTGCCCGACGCGATCCAGGCCGTCCGCACGGGGATGGCGATCGAGCCGCCGGGCGTCCTCGACCGGCGACGAGCTGCGCTCCACGACGAGTTGCGTCTGTTCGTCCGTGCCGTGTCACGTGCGCGCGATCGGCTCCTGATCACTGCGGTGGACGACGACGATCTGACTCCCAGTCCGTTCTTCGGCTTCCTGCCCGCTCCCGAGCCGCCTGAGCGGCATGCCTCGGCGGAGCATCCGCTCACCCTGCGAGGCCTGGTCGCACGGCACCGACGCGCCCTCACCACGACATCCGCCGAACCCGTGCGGCGAGTCGCCGCTGCGCAGCTCGCCGTCCTCGCCCGCGAGGGGGTCCCGGGTGCGGACCCCGCCGAATGGTACGGAGTGACGCCCGTCTCCACCGATGCGCCGCTGCGCGACCTCGCGGTCACGGGTGCGCGGGTCTCGCCCTCGAAGATGGAGTCCTACGAGGAGTGCGGTCTCAACTGGGTCGTCTCGGCACTCGGCGGCGACACCGTGATGCCGCCGACGGCGGGCATAGGCACGATCGTGCACGAGGCGATGGAGCGGGTTCCCGACGGAGACCTGGAGCAGATGCGGGCGATCGTGGCCGAGCAGTGGCCGGAGCTCGACTTCGAGACCGAATGGATCGGACGCAAGGAGCGACGCCGTGCCGATCTGCTCGTCGACAGGCTGCACGCCTACCTGGGCGACGTCCGTCGGGAAGGCGGAAGGGTGATCGGCAGCGAGGTCGAGTTCCGCTTCGCCGTCGACGTGGCGGGGGCGAGCGGCGAGGACGAGGATGTCGTGCCGACCGTGCATGCGGTGGGGGAGAGCAGGGCGAATCAGGCGATCATCCACGGCTACATCGACCGGGTGGAGGCCTACCCCGCCGGCGCGGGTGAGCATGCGGCGGCGCGAGGCCGCGGATGGCAGCCCATGTCGGGCGGTCCGGAGGGCCCGACGGTCGTCGTCGATCTGAAGACGGGCAAGAACGATCCGGAATCCGACTCCGGCGTGCTCGAGCATGCGCAGCTGGCCGCCTATCAGATCGCGGTGCAGCAGGGACTCGTCGAGGGGGCGCCGCCGGCTTCACTCGCCGGAGCGCGGCTCGTGATCGTCTCGAAGACCCTCGCGAAGAGCGACTACCGCATCGCCCATCAGCACACGCTCGACGACGAGTCGCGCTCGGCCTTCCTGATGCGCGTATCGGATGCGGCGCGTGGCATGTCGGCTTCGAGCTTCACAGCGCAGGTCGAATCGCACTGTGCCGACACCCAGCGTCGGGTGCATCCCTGCCGTATTCACACGGTGCCGGCGGTGAGCTCGTGACGGGGGAGAACGGCGCATGGTGGAGCGCCGGCGCCTCGATCTCCGCTACCGACATCGCCGCGGCGCTGGGCCAGCCTTCGCCGACCCCCGCCCAACAACGTGTGATCGAGGCGCCCCCGGAACCTGCGCTCGTGGTCGCGGGTGCCGGCAGCGGGAAGACCGAGACGATGTCGGGGCGCGTCGTGTGGCTCGTCGCCAACGGGCACGTGCGCCGCGACGAGATCCTCGGCCTCACCTTCACGCGCAAGGCTGCGGGTGAGCTCGCGGAGCGGATCGGCCATCGGCTCGCGGTCATCGACGAGTACGGTCGTCGTGGACTCCTGCCCCATCTCCCGGCGATCGTGGCGGACGGATCACTGCGCAGGGTGGAGGAGGCGGCGCCCGGCCGCCAGCGCGAGGTGGTCCGTGCACACGTGCTCGACGAGCTCGCCGACCAGCGCGGGACCGGGTGGGACCCGGTGATCCCTCGGGCGGCGGAGGACCTGATGATCCGGCCTCGGGTCTCGACCTACAACGCCTTCGCGGACGGCATCGTCCGCGAGCACGCTGCACGCATCGGGCGAGACCCCGACGTGGCGATGCTCAGCCAGGCGGCCTCCTGGATGCTCGCGCGCGAGGTCGTGCTGCGTAGCGATCTCCCTGAGCTGGAGAACATCGACTTCGCGCTCGGCACGGTCATCGATGCGGTGCAGCGGCTCGCCGGAGACGCCCTCGACCACCGTGTGGACCTGGATCTCGCCGAGCGCATCGCCCGGGAGCAGGCCCTCGCCTTCGAGCCCTACCGGAGCAACGGCGATGTCGAGAAGGCGGCCGTGAACCTGCTCAGTCTTCCGACGCTGTCGAGCCTGGTGCGCGACTACATCGCGGAGAAGCATCGTCGCGGCGTGCTCGACTTCGCCGATCAGGTCGGCGGCGCGTACGACATCGTCGAGTCGGCGCCCGATGTGCGCGCCGAGCTCCGCGAGCAGCATCGCGTGGTGCTGCTCGACGAGTATCAGGACACGTCGGTCATCCAGACCCGCTTCCTCGCGGAGCTCTTCCATGACTCGGCGGTGATGGCCGTGGGCGACCCGCACCAGTCGATCTACGGCTGGCGAGGGGCGAGCGCCGACAATCTCTACGCGTTCTCCGGCACGTTCTCGAGCACGGGCGCGGCGCATACCTACAGCCTCATGACCAGCTGGCGCAACGACCGCCGTATCCTCGGGATCGCGAACCGGGTGCTCGAGCCGCTCCAGCGGCCCGGGCTCGACGTGCCCCCGCTCGAACCCCGTCCTGGGGCGGGAGAGGGCACCGTGACCGTGGAGTACCCCTTCACGGTCGACGAGGAGGCAGCAGCCGTGGCGGAGTGGTTCTCCGAGCGTCGAGCGGCACACGATGCTCGCGACACGGCAGCGGCACACGCGACGAAGCCGCACACCGGCGCGATCCTGTTCCGCTCGAAGCGGCACATGCAGACGTTCGCGGCTGCGCTTGCAGCCCGGGGGATCCCGCATCGGATCCTCGGTCTCGGCGGACTGCTGGCGACGCCGGAGGTCGTCGACGTCGTCTCGACGCTCCGCGTGGTGCACGACCCCACGGCGGGATCGGCGCTCATCCGACTGCTCACCGGGCCGCGATTCGGCGTGGGGGTGGCCGACATGGCGGCGCTCTACGACCTCGGGCGCACGCTCTCGGAGCGTGACCCCGCGATGGCTCCGCTGCCTGAGGAGATCCGTTCGCGGCTGCGCGGGTCGCGGGGCGCCGACGAGGCGGTGTCGATCATCGACGCCGTCGACGTGGTCAGGGCCGTGCGCGACGACTACAGACTGCTCGAAGCGATCACCCCGGACGGGCGGGCACGCGTGCGCGCCGCGGGCGAGATGCTGGAGCGTCTGCGACGAGCGTCCTCGCAGCCGATCCCGGAGCTGATCCGCCTGATCGAGCTCGAACTACGGCTGGACATCGAGTTGGCGGCGAACGAGACCAGAGGGCCTGCCCGGATCGCCGCGACGCAGCTGCGCGCGTTCTCCGACGAGGTCAGGGCCTTCCTCGCCGCCGACGACCGGGGGAGCATCGGCAGTCTGCTGGCCTGGCTCGACAAGGCGGAGAGCACGGACGAGCTCATGCCTCGGCCGGAGCCGCCGGAACCCGGCGTCGTGCAGCTGCTGACGATCCACGGCTCGAAGGGCCTGGAGTGGGATGCCGTCGCCGTCGTCCGACTCGTGGTCGACGAGCTTCCGAGCCGTGTCTCCGACACCTCAGGGTGGTTCGGGTTCGGCGTCGTTCCCTTCGCTCTGCGCGGCGACCGAGATGCGCTACCCCGCTTCGAGTGGGACCCCGTCGGGGCGATGGGCGACGAGACCGACCCCGTCAAGCGTCAGAAGCTCGCGCAGGCATCGCTCTCCGGCGGCGCGACCAAGGCGAATCCGCAGGGGGGCGCGATCAAGCGCTTCAAAGACGCGTACCGGGCGTATCAGCAGCAGGAAGAGCGACGTCTGGCGTATGTCGCGGTCACCCGTGCGCGGACCGATCTGCTCTTGAGCGGCTCCCACTGGGCGGGGCAGAAGTCCCCGCGCACGCCGAGTCCCTATCTGCTCGAAGCCATCGAGGCGCAGGGGTTCGAGGAAATCGATCAGGTCGATCCGGACGACAATCCGTACGAGGGCCCCGGTTCCACGCTCCGCTGGCCCCTCGACCCGCTGGGCGCTCGGCGGGGTGTCGTGTCCGCGGCGGCAGCGGCTGTCGAAGAGGCCACGCTCCGGGGAACGGCAGAACCCTCGGTCGAGCTCGCTCGTCTGCTCGCCGAGCGTGCGGCCAGACAGCGCGGTGCCGATGCGGAAGCGCCGACGCGCGTGCCGGCCTCGAGGTTCAAGGACTACGTCACCGACTTCTCCGGAACCCTCTCGTCGATCGTCAGGCCGATGCCGGAGCGGCCCTACCGGCAGACCCGCCTCGGCACGCTGTTCCACGCCTGGGTGGAGCAGCGGTCCGAGCTCGTGGGCGTCGGCAGCCGTGTGGATGAGGCGCTCTGGGAGCTCGATGAGGAGGAGGCGCCGATCGAGGCCGAGCACCTGACGAGGGCGTCGGGGGAGGGGCGCGGAACGACCGCCGACGCCGCCGACCTCGCCGTGCTGCAGGCGACGTTCGAGCGCAGTGAGTGGGGCGGGTTGCAGCCCATCGCCGTCGAGATCGAGATCGACTTCGCGCTCGGCGCAGGCCTCTCCTCGGACGAGGCGGCGGGCGGTCACATCGTCATCTGCAAGCTCGATGCCGTGTACCGGCGCGCCGACCGCGGCGGCCGCGTCGAGATCGTCGACTGGAAGACCGGCAAGGCCCCGCGCACCGCCGCCGAGCGGGAGGAGCGCATGCTGCAGCTCGCGCTCTACCGTCTCGCGTACCACCGCAGATTCGACGTACCGCTGGAGGAGATCGATGTCGCGCTGTACTACGTGGCCGACGACCTGATCATCCGCGGCGATCGGATCTACTCGGAGGAGGAGCTCTTCCAGCGCTGGAGTGCCGCCCGCGCGGCGCGCTGAGCCTCCTCGGAGTCGTCCTCGTCGTACGCGGTCTCCGCGTGCGACACGGAAGCGCCGTGCCTGTCCGCGGCATCGGTGCTGTGGCTGCCGGCGAAGATGCTCCGAGCCTCGGAGAGGTCCTCGGTCTCGAGATCGAGCATCCCGGCGCGGTGGGAGCTGTCGTCCCGCTCCTGTCCCTGGCCGTCGGCACCGCTGCGAAGCGGTTCGACGACATCGGTGGAAGTCGCGTCGGTCGCGCCCTCCTCCGATTCGGCCGGAACGTCGATCCACAGCTCCTCGGGGTTGTAGGCGTCGGTCTGCATCGACGTGTCGATCTCGGTCACGGCGTCTCGGGGCACGCGGTCGAGTGCGTCCATGGCAGAGTCGACTCCGGCGCTGCGGGCATCGATCACGCTCAGGTCATCGGTACGCAGACCCTCGGCGAGAGCCTCGAGCAGCGCGGCCGCGTCGTCGACGATATCCGGTCGATGCATGGCGTCGCCGTGCACGAGCCACCGTGCGAACTCGAGCTCGGCGAGCAGACGAGCACGCACTTCGAGGCCGGCGTCCGGTGCGCGGTCGAGTGCGCCGGAGTACGCGGCGTGGACATCGTCGGACGCCTCGGGTGCCGCGGAGAGCCACGACAGATCGACCGCAGGATCACCGATCGACAGTCCATGCCAGCCCAGGAGCCCGATGACTTCGGGGCCGCGTTCGGGGTCGTCCTCGAACAGGAAGGACGTCGACTGCAAGCCGCCGAGCACGACGGTGGACTCGAAGCGCCACAGGTCGTCGTCGGCGACGGCGTCGCGCCATCGCACGGTGAGACGTGCGGGAACCCTCCCCGTCGATGCGGCCGTGTCGATCAGGCGATCCAGCTCGGCGCGGCTTTCCTCGGCCGTGCGTGTGGCCAGTCCCGCCCCGCGGACCACCGAGGTGGGCATGCTGTGCACCGCGGCGATCGCTGACCCCATCGACGGGGCAGCCCCGCGCCCCGCCGGCACGTGGGCCGCGTCGATCTGGAACCCGGGCAGCAGCTCGGTGACGAGCGCGCGTCCCTCGCCGAGTCGGGTCTCCCCGATGTAGGCCGGCACCCGGAACGGCAGCATCGCTCGAGCGCCGTCGGTGAGAGCGCGAAGCGCGATCGCCTCGGCGGCGAGTTCGCGCGCCGTCTCGTCGTCGTCTGCGACGCGGATCGCGAGCTCACGGCCATCAGCCAGGGTGGCGATGGCCGAGTCGAACCGGCCCTCGCCGTCCGCGCTCAGACCACGGGCACCCGTGACCTCCGCCCCGGGCAGTGCGGCGGTCACTGCCGCGGCTAGAGTGAAAGGAGAGCGTCCCATGCCCCCAGGTTAGGTCGGCTCAGGGGCGGTCCCGCC
>NZ_QOAY01000303.1:11100-17532 GCF_003314775.1 Microbacterium sp. H6
CCGCCACGCCCGTGAAAGAGGGAGTCGATGACCATTCAGCGCCCGTCCCTCGACCGTGCGGCCGAACTCCGAGAAGAACCGGATGTGCTCGCCCGTCTCCGCGACGACCCGGCGACGCGCGTCATCGTGGTCCGTGAAGGTCGTGTCAGAGTCGTCGACTCCGCACTCGTGCGCGTCGCACCCGATGCCGTCGTGGAGGCGAGCTGGGCGCTTCTGGGGCGCGATCTCGACGGCACCCTGCTGCTCCTCGCGGCCGCCCCGCCGGAGAACGATGCTCTCGACACGGCGCCGGACGAGATCTGGCTGGGACTGCGCGATCTGGGTGGTCGCATCGACGGCCAGGAATCCGAGCTGCTCATCAGCGCGATCGCGCTTGCCGGCTGGCTTCAGGACGCGGCGTTCTGCCCCACGTGCGGAGGGGAGACCGAGCTCCGACAGGCGGGCTGGTCCCGGCGCTGTCTCGTTTGCGGACGGCAGCACTTCCCCCGCACCGACCCCGCCGTGATCGTCGCCGTCGAGAGCAGGGACGGCCAGCGCCTGCTGCTGGGCGCCAACGCGAACTGGGGCGGGCGGATGTTCTCCTGTTTCGCGGGGTTCACGGAAGCGGGGGAGTCCCTCGAATCCACCGCCTACCGTGAGATCGAGGAGGAGTCGGGTGTGCGTCTGTCCGCCCTCCGATACGTCTCCTCGCAGCCCTGGCCGTTCCCGCGGTCGCTCATGGTCGGCTTCCGCGCCGTCGTCGACGACGAGACGACCGCGCGCGCCGACGGCGAGGAGATCATCGAGGTCCGCTGGTTCACACGTGCCGAGATCGGATCCGCGCTCGCCGGAGACGGACCGGTCGGGCTTCCAGGACCGGCATCGATCGCTCGGGCGCTGATCGTCGACTGGTACGAGGACAAGGCGTGAGCGCACTCGATGCCCTCGATGAGCGGCAGCGGGCGGCGGCATCCGTGCTGCGAGGTCCCGTCGTCGTGCTCGCGGGAGCCGGAACAGGCAAGACCAGGGTGATCACCCACCGCATCGCCCACGGTGTCGACACGGGGGCCTACTCGCCGTCGCGTGTGATGGCCGTGACCTTCACGGCGAAGGCTGCGGGGGAGCTCCGCGGACGGCTGCGCGCGCTCGGCGTCGAGGGCGTCGCCGCTCGCACCTTCCACGCGACGGCACTCGCGCAGCTGAACTTCTTCTGGCCCACTCTGGCCGGCTCGCCCGCGCCGTCGATCATCGACAACAAGGTGCGGATGCTCGGGCAGGCTGCCGATGCGATCCGCCTCCGGCCCAGCACCGCGACGCTGCGGGACATCGCCTCGGAGATCGAGTGGCGCAAGGTCTCGATGCTCTCGATCGACCAGTACGCCGCGCTGGGTCGGCCGGTCTCCGGGGTCGACGCGACGCAGCTGGTCGAGCTGATGCGCGGGTACGAGGCGCTCAAGGACGACCGCCGTCAGCTCGACTTCGAAGACGTGCTCCTGGCCTGTGCCGGCATGCTCGAGGCCGAGCCGCGCGTGGCCGCGTCCGTCCATGAGCAGTACCGTCACTTCACGGTCGACGAGTTCCAGGACGTGTCTCCGTTGCAGAACCGTCTGCTCGAGCTGTGGCTCGGGGACCGGCACGACATCTGCGTCGTGGGTGACGCCAGCCAGACGATCTACTCGTTCGCCGGGGCCGAGCAGCGGTTCCTCCTCGAGTTCGAGCGCCGTTACCCCGACGCCACGGTGGTGCGACTGGAGACCAACTACCGCTCGCAGCCGCCGATCCTCACCGCGGCGAATGCGCTGATGCGGGGTCGTCCCGGCGCGCTCGAACTCGTACCCGCGCGCGAGCAGTTCACTGCGGACGCGCCCACGATCACCGCGTACGACACCGAGGGCGAGGAGGCTGCGGGGATCGCCGCCGGCATCTCCGCCCGTATCGAAGCCGGCACCTCTCCCGACGAGATCGCAGTGCTCTATCGCGCTCATGCCCAGTCCGCCGTGCTGCAGCAGGCGCTCGCCGCCGAGGGCATCGCGACCACGGTCCTCGGGGGGACGAGGTTCTTCTCGATGCCGGAGGTCCGCCAGGCGATCCTCGCCCTTCGCGCTGCGGCCGTCGCCCCGACTGAGCAGGGTTTCCTCGCCGGAGTGGAGCGCGTGCTCCGCGAGCTCGGACTCACGGAACAGCCGCCCGCTGCCGGAGGAGCGCAACGGGACGGGTGGGAGGCCCGGCGAGCGATTCTGCGGCTCGCGGAAGAAGCCGGTCCCGACTCGGACCTGCGCAGTTTCAGCGACGCCCTGATGGCGCGGGCGAAGGATCAGCACGAGCCGACGATGCGCACGGTCACCCTGTCGACTCTGCACGCGGCCAAGGGCCTGGAGTGGCCGCACGTCTACCTGGCCGGGTGGGCGGAGGGGTCGCTGCCCATCTCCTACGCGACGACGTTCGAGGCGGTCGACGAGGAGCGCCGCCTGGCGTACGTCGGTGTCACGCGCGCCGCGCGGACGCTGGCGCTGTCATGGTCGAGATCGGCGGGTCGGGGAGAGCGCGCACCGTCTCGGTTCCTCGCCGAGATGGGAACCACGGGCCGCGGCACCGGCATTCTTCGTGAAACGTCACCGAACGCCACGCGAGCGAGCCGTCAGCGCTGACCCGCACCGTGCGTCCGATGGCCGTGGCGTCGTCGGCGAGAAGCACAGCCGCGAGTCGCCCGGCCTCGGCGACCTGCGCAGCCCTGATCGGACCGGAGTCTCGGCCGATCATCTGTGCGTGCAGCAGCGGCCAGGCCGGCTCGAGGTCTCGGGCATGGGCGTCGCGACATGCGAGGCACGCCGATGCGCCGGGAACCACGAGCGGCCCGACGGTGACCCTGCCCGGCTCGAACGACACGGGCAGGTGCGCGGTGTCCTCGCGCAGAAAGCGGGCGAACTGCAGCGCGGCGGTCGCTCCGTTCACGAGCACGACACCGACACCGGGTCGCCGACCGATCTCGACCAGGGTGATTCCTTCGTCCGTCAGCGCTTCCCGCATGCGATACTCGCCGCGGCCGTCCGAGAGGCCGATGCTCTCCACCCAGGCCGATCGGGCGGGCGCGGGGTCGTCGACCAGGAGCGCGTCGAGTCGAGCGAGAAGCATCCGTGCCGCCTCCCGCGGTGCGCCGGCCGCATGGGCGATCACGTCGAAGGAGCCGCGGCGGAACCCGGAGCGCAGCCGGCTGAGCAACCGCTCCACCCAGGGCTCCGCGGCGTCGAAGCGGGGACCGTCATCGTCGCCGAGCTGGAGCGTGCGCTCATCTCGCCAGAGCAGCGGAGAGCCCGGGTCCAGGCGGGTGAGGAGCGGAGGAGTCAACGGCATCTCTCCGATTGTGGAGAGGAACCGGGCGGTGCGGGGCCGTCTGCGGGCATCGGTGGAGAACTCCTCCGTATCCGCCAGACGGGGGAGGACGGGTGCGGTCGAGGGAGCTCCCTCGGCCGCACCCGTCGTGCTCAGACCGGTCGGTCGCCCTCCGGCGCTGCGTCGTCGTCTCCGTCCGAATCCGCGGAGTTCTGGTCCGCGGGCCTGTCCTGCGAGAAGTCGTCGCCGTCGAGCAGGCGGGCCAGTGCTTCATCGAACTCGTCGGCGACGGGCTGCTCGCCGCGCTCTGCGGCCTGGAGGCGAGCCACGAGCCCGCTCGGGTCGTCGATGTCTTCGGCGGTCGGCATGAGGTCCGGGTAGTCCCACAGCGAGTCGCGGCCGCTGATGCCGACAGCATCCGTCACCGCCTGCCACATCGCGGATGCCTCGCGCATCCGACGGGGGCGGAGCTTGAGCCCGACCAGCGCGCCGAGCGCGTCCTCGGCCGGTCCGCCCACGGCACGACGGCGTCGAGCGGCCTCCGCGATACGGGCGCCGTCCGGCAGACGGGAGGTCGCCTCGGCGGTCACCACGTCCACCCAGCCGTCGATCGTCGCGATGAGGTTCTCGAGACGGGTCAGGGCTTCGCGCTGCGCCTCGCTCTGCACGGGGAGGAGCGCGCCGCCCTCGATGGCCGCGCGAAGCTCTTCGGGATCGGAGGGGTCGAGGCGACTGGCCACGTCTTCCAGAGCGTCGACGTCCACGGTGACTCCCCGTGCGAAGTCGGTGATCTGCGCCATCACGTGCAGGTGCAGCCATTTCGCGTGCCGGTAGAGCCGCGCGTAGGCGAGTTCGCGGGTGGCGAGGTACAGCGCGATCTGGTCTTCCGGGATCTCGAGCCCCTCCCCGAACGCCGTGAGGTTCTGCGGGATGATGGCCGCGGTCCCCGCAGGGAGCACGGGGATTCCCACGTCGCCACCGGAGACGACCTCGAGCGAGAGGTTTCCCAGAACCTGCCCGAACTGCGCGGCGAACACCGAGCCGCCCAGGCCCCGCATGAGCTTCCCCGCTCCCTGCACGACGCCGCGCATGTCCTCGGGCACCTGCGTGTCCAACGCCGAGGTCAGGGCGTCGGCGATGCTCGTCGACACCGGGTCGGCGATCTCCTTCCACACCGGGAGCGTCTTCTCGACCCACTCGCCCCTGGTCATCGCCGTCGGAGCCTCGGAGAGCTCGGAGATCGTCGTCGCCTCGCCGAGCCACAGGTTCGCGAGCGCGAAGGAATCGGCGAGCGAGGTGCGGGAACCGTCGGTCACTCCCTGCCCGTCGCGATTGGCGATGAACAGGGCCTGGCGCAGGGCGTTCTCCCACGGATCACCGCCGAAGGCGCCCTGGAGCTGCGACATGATGGTCTGCATCATCGCCGGGTCGAGGGTGAATCCGTCCATCCCCTCGAACGCGCCCCTGAGCGCTTCGGGGTCGATGTCCCCGCCGCCCTGGTTCGAGAGCATCTTCCGCAGGAACTCCTGGAAGTCCTCGGGTGTCGGGTCGTTGTCTGCCATGTCACTCGCCCTCTCAGCAGTTCTGTTGCCGTGGCATCTACGCTAGTCACAGGTTTCTGCGCGCGAACCCGATGCGGGCAGATCGGTGTACGCCGCTCGCGAACGACGGAGGAATGCAGTGGATCGAACGCGGTCTGGGAAGCTCGGACTCGGAGTCTGGGCGCTGATCGTCGCGCTCCTCGCGCTGGTCCTGCTCACCTTCCTTCCGTCGCCCTATGTGATCCAGCGGCCGGGGCCGGTGTACGACACGCTCGGCACCGCGAAGGGCGCGGACGGCGAGCAGGTGCCGCTCATCAGCGTCGAAGGCGCGGAGACGTTCGAGACCGCCGGCACCCTCGATCTGACCACGGTGCAGGTCGTCGGCAACCGTGAGCGGACTCCGAGCTGGTTCGAGCTCGCTCTGGCCTGGATGGACTCGTCGAAGGCGGTCGTCCCGCTCGATTCCGTGTTCCCCCAGGGCGTGACCACCGAACAGCGCGATGAGCGCAACGCCACACTGATGGTCGACTCCCAGCACGAGGCGACGGCGGCAGCGCTGAACGAGCTCGGCTATGACACCGGCGCGCAGGTCGTGGTGGTCGATGCCGTCGCGGACTCGCCGGCCGACGGCGTCCTGGAAGCCGACGACGTGATCACCGCGATCGACGGCACGGCCCTCACCTCGGCCACCCAGCTGAGAGAGGCGATCCAGGCGGCGGGAGGAGCCCCGGTGCAGCTCACCGTGGTGCGCGACGGCGCCGAGCAGACCGTCGAGGTCACCCCGGAGGAGCACACCGAGGGGGACAAGACCGCCTGGCTCATCGGCATCACCCTCCGCACCGACTACGACTTCGAGATCGACGTGACGATCCAGCTCGACAACGTCGGCGGGCCGAGCGCCGGGATGATGTTCGCACTCGGCATCATCGACACGCTCACCGAGGGCGAACTCAACGGCGGCAAGGACATCGCCGGTACCGGAACGATCGATGCGGCCGGCACCGTCGGCCCGATCGGCGGCATCCGGCAGAAGCTCTACGGCGCCAGAGATGCCGGAGCGGAGTACTTCCTCGCGCCGGCCGACAACTGCGACGAGGTCGTGGGTCATGTGCCCGACGGGCTTCAGGTGATCCGCACCGCGACCCTCGACGAGTCGCTGGCCGCCCTGCAGGTGATCGCCGACGACGGAGACGTCGCTGCGCTCCCGACGTGCGACGTCGCCGACCGGTGAGCGCGGAAGCTGCTGCGACCACGCCGTGACCGCCCCGTGACCGGGATGACAGCCTGCCCACAGTGAGCGATGCCTAGGATGGAGGGGTGACCTCCTCGCCCTCAGCTCCGAATCCGGCCACGCCTCGAACGTCCCGACGTATCCTCGGCATCTCACTGGTGATCATCGCCGCACTGATCGCGGTCTTCTTCGTGTTCGCCTCCCTCTACACGGAATTCCTCTGGTTCGACCAGGTGGGCTTCACCGGCGTCCTCACGACGCAGTGGATCGCCACGGCGGTGATGTTCGTGGTCGGCTTCCTCGGGATGGCCGTGCCGCTGTTCGTCGTCATCCAGCTCGCCTACCGGCTCC
>NZ_QOAY01000303.1:17558-25767 GCF_003314775.1 Microbacterium sp. H6
CCCGTGTACGTCCGGCTCAGTTCGCAGCTGGATCGCTACCAGGAGGTCATCGAACCGCTCCGTCGCCTGGCGATGTGGGGCATGCCGATCTTCTTCGGTCTCTTCGCCGGTTTCGCTGCCGCCGGGCAGTGGAAGACGGTCTGGCTCTGGGCCAACGGTGTGGCGACGTCCGACGTCGACCCCCAGTTCGGCATCGACACCGGCTTCTACATGTTCGCGATGCCGTTCTACTCGATCCTGCTCGCGTTCGTCTCCGCGGTGCTCCTGCTCTCGCTGCTGGTGACCGCGCTGGTGTCGTACCTGTACGGCTCTGTGCGCATCGGCCAGGGCGAGCTGCGCATCTCGAAGCCCGCCCGCATCCAGCTCGCGGTGATCGCCGGCCTCTACCTGCTCGTGCAGGCCGCCAGCCTCTGGCTCGACCAGTACAAGACCCTCGTCGAGCCCGACGACCGCATCACCGGTGCGGCCTACACGGGCGTCAACGCGACGATCCCCGGTCTCGCGATCCTCGCCATCATCGCCGCCGTCGTGGCGATACTCTTCTTCGTCACCGCCGTCATCGGGCGCTGGCGCTTCCCGCTGGCGGCGACCGCCCTGCTGATCGTGGCATCGCTCGTCGTGGGCATCGGTTACCCCTGGGTCGTCACCACGTTCCAGGTGAAGCCGAACCAGAACGCCTACCAGGCCGAGTACTACCAGCGGAACATCGACGGCACCAAGGAGGCGTACGGGGTGGCAGACCTCGAGACCACGCCGTTCGCCGCCAAGACGGACGCCGAGGCCGGCCAGCTGCGCGCAGACGCCGAGACCACCGCTTCGACGCGCATCATGGACCCGAAGGTGATCCCGCCGACGGTGCGTCAGCTCGAGCAGTACCGCGGCTATTACCAGTTCCAGACCACGATGGACGTGGACCGCTACGAGATCGACGGCAAGATGCAGGACACCGTGGTGTCTGTGCGCGACCTCGACATGTCGGGCCTCGGCGACGGCGACAACTGGAACAACCGTGTCGCGGTGTACACGCACGGCTACGGTCTCGTGGCCGCCGCGGGCAACCAGCGCACCACCGACGGCGAGCCCGTGTTCCTCGAGCGCGGCATCCCGACCTCGGGCTTCCTGTCCGACCGCGAGAACTTCGAACCGCGTGTGTACTTCGGCGAGAACTCGCCCGAGTACTCGATCGTCGGCGCCCCCAAGGGCTCCGAGCCCGCGGAGATCGACTACCCGCGCGGCAAGGACGGCTCGAGCGAGACGAAGACCACGTTCGAGGGCGACGGCGGTCCGAAGATCGGCGACACCTTCACGAAGCTGCTCTACGCGCTGAAGTTCCAGTCCGAGCAGATCCTGTTCTCGAACCTCGTCAACGAGGACTCGCAGATCCTCTACGACCGCGACCCCAAGACGCGCGTCCAGAAGGTCGCGCCGTACCTCGAGCTCGACAGCGACCCGTACCCGAGCGTGGTGGACGGCCGTATCGTCTGGATCGTCGACGGCTACACGACCAGCCAGACCTACCCGTACTCGACGAGCGTGAGCCTGTCGGACGCGATCGCCGACTCCAACATCCCGTCGCCGACGCTCGCCATCGACGACATCAACTACATCCGCAACTCGGTCAAGGCGACCGTGGACGCGTATGACGGTTCGGTGACGCTGTACGCGTGGGACGACGAGGACCCGGTGCTGAAGACCTGGCAGAAGGTCTACCCGTCGACGCTGAAGCCGATCAGCGAGATGTCCGGTGAGCTCATGAGTCACGTGCGCTACCCGACCGACCTGTTCAAGGTGCAGCGCGACATCCTCGGCGTCTACCACGTCGACAAGGCCGGATCGTTCGCTCAGCAGGACAACCGCTGGCAGACGCCGAACGATCCGCGCAGCGAGTCGATGTTGCAGCCGCCGTACTACCTGACCATGCAGATGCCGGGTCAGGACGCCCCGAGATTCTCGATGTTCTCCACGTTCATCCCGAACTCGCAGGGCGCGGGAGGAAGCCGTGACGTGCTCATGGGCTACCTCGCGGTGGATTCCGATGCGGGGTCGGAGAAGGGCGTGAAGGCGGACGGCTACGGCCAGCTGCGCATGCTCGAGATCGACACCGACACCACGGTCCCCGGTCCCGGCCAGGTGCAGAACACGTACAACTCCGACACGTCGGTGGTCCCCCAGCTCAACCTGCTCCAGCAGGGGGAGTCCGAGGTCATCTACGGAAACCTGTTGACGCTGCCCGTCGGTGGCGGTCTGCTCTACGTGCAGCCCGTCTACGTACAGTCGTCCGAGGGAACCCAGCTGCCGCGACTGCAGAAGGTGCTCGTGGCGTTCGGTGATCGCGTCGCGTTCGAGAACACGCTCACGGAAGCGCTCGACACGCTGTTCGGCGGTGATTCCGGTGCGACCGGCGGTGACGACACGGTGGAGCCGGATCCGAACGCCGAGGTCCCGGACACCGGAGAGGTCCCCACGGAGCCCTCGCAGCCCACGGACGCCCAAGCGGACGCACTGGCGGCCGCTCAGGCGGCCCTGGTCGACCGCGAGACCGCGCTCAAGGCGGGTGACCTCGCGAAGTTCGCCGAGGCCGACGAGCGCCTCACTGCCGCGGTCCAGAAGCTGATCGAGCTGGACTCCGCGGGCAACTGACCTGCGGCAACGATTCGAATGGGCGTCCCTCGGGGCGCCCATTCGTGTCTCGACCCCCGCCGGGTCCATACCGGCCGATCAGATCAATCCGATCGCGGTGGACGCCATGGCCGAGCTCGGTATCGACATCGCGGCGGAGGCGCCGAAGGTGCTCACCACCGAAGCCGTCCAGGCGTCGGACGTCGTGATCACGATGGGATGCGGAGATGCCTGCCCCCTCTTCCCAGGGAAGCGCTACGAGGACTGGAAGCTCGATGACCCCGCAGGGCAGGGCATCGAAGCGGTCCGTCCCATCCGCGACGACATCCGCACCCGGATCGAGCGCCTGGTGGCCGAACTCCTCTGACTCGCTGCCCGCTGCGGCTGATGCGGTTCAGGATGAACAGAGAAAGCGAAAGGCTCTCTGAACTGGATTTCTCCGAGTCAGAGGGGCTGTCGTTTGTTGCGGGGCCAGGATTTGGACCTGCGACCTCCGGGAGCCAGGCGCCCCTACTACAAAGCTTGTGCTGGTTTGCGCAATCTTTGGCTGACCGGGTCTCTCCGTGGGGTCATCCAATCAGCGCAAATCACCGCGAATCAGGCATAGCGTCCGATTTCTGTCGAGCGAATGTGTCGAGCTTTCGCCCTCGCGCGTCAGCGGCGTCCCCTGGGCCCTCTGTCGGCACTCGCGCCTCGATCACGGAGAACTGCGGGCTATCGAGCAGCCGCCACCCATCAGACACCTCGCCCCAGACATGGCGCTCAGCGTTGGTAATGTGGACAGGTTCCGCATCCGTCGATCTTCTCAGACGCGCGGAACGCGCTTGGCTAGGACCTAACTCATACTGGCGCACGATTCGACTGGACCTGAACATATCTTCAGTTGTCCGGTGTTCCGGGGATGGCTGGAGCGCACGCACGGCCTGATATCGATACTTCGCCATTCAAAACCTCCCCGGGAGCGCGAGGCCGCTGTTGTCGATGGCGTCGATGATGTGGTCTACGCGCCGATGGCAGTCCGCGTCTGGATGAGCGGGCAGGTGAAGACGTCGCGTTCTCCTAGTCCGACACGGTTGATGTAGCGGACCACGATTCTGTAGGACGTGAGCAGTCCGACCTGAGCGTACGGCACCCCGTTGTCGTGACAGTACGCGGCGACGATGGGGGCCGCGCGACGCAGATGCGGGCGCGGCATCGAGGGAAAGAGGTGGTGTTCGATCTGATAGTTCAGGCCCCCCATGAGCACGTCTAGGGCACGGCTTCCGTGAACGTTGCGGCTCATCATCACTTGGCGGCGGAGGAAGTCCAGTTTCATGTCGCGCGGCACGATGGGCATGCCCTTGTGGTTCGGCGCGAACGAGATGCCCATGTAGAACCCGAACAACCCCAGCTGGACAGCAAGGAACACGAACGCTATCCCTGGGGAGAGCACCACGAACACCAGCAGCAAGTACCCTCCGATCCGGACTGTCAGGAAGAGGATCTCCGCCCACCGCCGCGGAAGCTTGCCAGCCGAGAGAACGCGCCGAACGCCCGACGCATGCAACGACAGCCCCTCAAGCAGCAGGATCGGAAAGAAGAGCAGGCCTTGATGCCCGCGCAACCATCGCAACACGGGACTGCGGTGCCTCGCCGTAGTCTCCGGCGTGACGGCGATCACGGGCAGTTCGATATCCGGATCAGCATCGAGCTTGTTCGGGTTGGCGTGGTGGCGAGTGTGTTTGTGCTGCCACCACCCGTAGCTCATGCCCACGAGCAGGTCCCCGAGGACGATGCTCACCCAATCGTTCCACTTCCCTGAAGAGAAGATCTGCCGGTGCGCGGCATCATGCCCCAAGAACGCGATCTGAGTGAACACGACCGCCAGTGCCGCCGCGGTGACCAGCTGCCACCACGACTCACCGATCCACACAAACGCTGCGAGGCACGCCGCGACGACCACCGGAGCTGCGATCAGCTTCGTCCAGTAGTACCCATAGCGGCGTCGTAGGAGACCTCGGTCCCGGACTTGCTGTGCGAGATCTGTAAACGGGCTCGCGACCCGTTGTCCCGCGTCCGAACGGTCGCGGAGATATGTGCTGCGGACGGTAGTCATGATGACCTCCAGGCGGATGTGTCCGCTAGCTGCGGGCGGCGCCGCCCTCGCTGATCCAATCATCTGCACGCGCTGAGGTATCGCCATCCGTGTTCGGGGTGCTGGAGGAGAAAGTGACCGACTCCGCCAACGCCGCAACGGCGGCAGCGCGTGCCTGCTCCCGCTCGGATGCATCGTTGAGCCTCGCGGACGCGACCTCGCGCTCGGCGCGAATCGTTGCAGTCATGTCCGACAGGTGTTCGGCGATGACCTGTGCGAGGCCGTCACGGAGCTCTTCCAGGTTCGTGTTGTAAATCTCGAGGCGTCGATCCGAGACGTGCAACTCGACGGTGGGATACCCCTTCGTCGACAAGTAATCGCGGGTGGTGCCGTCATGGATCGCGGTGACTTCGTCGCGATCTGCCTGGCGGGTGAACACCGCTTCCACGGTGTAACGGTCGGGCGCTTCGTCGGTCATCAGCTTCGCCGGCAGAGATCCGACGAGCACCGTCCCCAGCCCGAGTGGGGATCGTTCTTCAGTTGTGTACTCATTTGCCGACGGTACGCTCTCAAGCTGTACGCGCTCACAGGTACGTTTCTCCGGCCACCCCGAGGTGCCACCTCGAAGGGTCTCGCACTGCAGGCACACGCTACGGTGCCACCCAAGTCCCCTGCAGTAGTTGGAAGGCGTTGATCACGGGGGTGTAGCGGGGGTATCGCGGGTGTACGGTTCGGACTAGAGCGCGGCCCGAACTTCTGGGGAGTTTGGAGGCGTCGTTCTGGTCGGCGGGGCTCTTACTAGCAGTGCGATGGAGCTCTCCTCGTGAGGGCCCTTCCGCTGTTTGCAAACCCTGTTCTCGCAAGGTGCGTCCGCCGCTCAGGGGACCCCAGACCCGCGACGGGCGCACCGCCTGAGGTCGGCCAGCAGCTATACAACGTTCCGTCGAGTCGCCGTGTCGCGCGTTCACGGAAGCATGTGACTATCTCAGCCAGAATCGTTTGAAGATGACTCTCGCCCGGCACGATGCGTTGGATCGGGAACATCACGGAGTGGAGGAGCCTGCTGATCTCGCTGTGCTGCACTTCGCTGCTGTCCACCCGGACCGTGAGCCGATGGCTGCATATTCTCGACCGAATCTGTCGAGTCGTGCGCGATTCAAAAGGTGAAGGCCCCGAGATCGTAGTGATCTCGGGGCCTATCTTGTTGCGGGGACAGGATTTGAACCTGCGACCTCCGGGTTATGAGCCCGGCGAGCTACCGAACTGCTCCACCCCGCGGCACAAGAAGAAACTTATCACGGATTCCGGGGTCGGTCTAATCGAGGGGCCCTCCGGACGGGGCCCCGGGCGTGTCGATGCGCGAGGATGGAGACATGTCCGAGACCGCAGCCGTCCCCGTCGCCGTGTGCCAGTTCGCGCCGACCGCATCCCGAGCCGACAATCGTGAACGGATAGCCGAGCTGACATCAGCTGCGGCTGCGCGCGGCGCGAAGCTGATCGTGTTCCCGGAGTACTCCAGCTACTTCGTGGACCCGATGGACGAGAGCCTGGTGGCGAACGCGGAAGAACTCGACGGGGAGTTCGTCTCGACGCTGACGGCGCTGGCGGGGGAGTACGCGGTCGTGATCGTCGCCGGCCTCGCCGAACGGGCATCCGACGAGCGGCGGGTCCGGAACACGGTCGTGGCGGTGCGAGGCGACGGCGTGCTCGCGGTCTACCGCAAGCAGCACCTCTACGACGCGTTCGGGCAGACGGAGTCCGATTGGGTCGAGCCCGGCGAGGTGGGAGTCGCGGCCACCTTCGACCTGGTCGGTCTGCGGTTCGGGCTCATGACCTGCTACGACCTCCGATTCCCGGAGGTCGCCCGCTCTCTCGTCGACGCGGAGGCCGACGTCCTGGTCGTGCCGGCGGAGTGGGTGAGAGGTCCGCTCAAGGAGCACCACTGGACGACACTGCTCGCCGCGCGCGCGATCGAGAACACCGTGTACGTGCTCGCGGCCGACCATCCGACGCCTATCGGTGTCGGGCACTCGCAGATCGTCGACCCCCAGGGCGTCGTGCTCGCCGGAGTGGGCACCGGCCCGGGGATCGCGGTCGCCGCCGTGGAGCGGGACATGATCGAGCGCGTCCGCGTGACCAACCCCTCGCTGCGGGCACGACGGTATGTCGTCGAGCCCGTGCGGGCCTAGCGGCCGGACAGAGCGGCGAGGCGGGTCGCCGCCTCCTCGAGCACCTCGACGCGCTTGCAGGCGGCGAATCGCACCAGACCCGAGTACTCGCTCCTGTGTGCAGCGGAGACGAACGCCGTGAGCGGGATCGCCACGACACCGGCGCGCTCCGGCAGGGCCCGGCAGAATGCAGCGGCGTCTCCTCCACCCAGGCCGGTCGCGTCGGCGACGGTGAAGTAGCCGCCCTGCGGGGCGTGCACGGTGAAGCCCGCCGCGCGCAGACCATCGCCGAGGATCCCGTGTTTGCGTGCAAGCAACGCTGCGGAGTCGGCGAAGTACGCGTCGTCCATCCGCAACCCCACCGCGACGGCGGGCTGGAAGGGCGAGCCGTTCACATACGTCAGATACTGCTTCACGGTCAGTACTGCGGTGATCAGGGCGGAAGGCCCGTGCACCCACCCGATCTTCCATCCCGTCGCGGAGAAGGTCTTCCCGGCGGACGAGATCGTGAGCGTGCGGTCGGCGGCTCCGGGAAGGGTGGCGATCGGCGTGTGCGGGGCATGGAACGCCAGATGCTCGTACACCTCGTCTGTGACGATGATCGCATCGTGCTTCTCCGCCAGGCGCACCACCTCCTCGAGCACATCGCGCCCGAAGACCGCGCCCGTCGGGTTGTGCGGGTCGTTGACGAGGATGATCCTGGTGCGGTCGTTCACGGTCGCGGCGAGGCGCTCGAGGTCGGGCTGGAAGTCCGGAGCCCGCAACGGCACCGTGCGAAGGGCTGCCCCTGCGAGGGCCACGGCGGCCGCGTACGAGTCGTAGTAGGGCTCGAACACGACCACCTCGTCCTCGGGGCCGTCGATGAGCGCCAGGAGGGTCGCGGTGAGAGCCTCGGTCGCCCCTGCGGTCACGATCACCTCGGTGGCCGGATCGACCGAGAGCCCGTAGAAGCGCTGCTGATGCGCGCTGATGGCTTCGAGGAGATCGGGGATGCCGCGACCGGGCGGATACTGATTCGCTCCGCTCGCGATGGCCGCTCGTGCGGCCTCCAGAACCTCGGCGGGACCGTCCTCGTCGGGGAAGCCCTGCCCGAGATTGATGGCACCGGTTCTGGCCGCTGCCGCCGACATCTCTGCGAAGATGGTGGGCGCGACGGTTCCGTCCGCAGCGAGCAGACCTGCACCCGCTGCCGTGCGTCGCCATGCGCCGGGAATGACACTCATGAAGAACAGGCTAAGGCCATAGCTGAAACTCATCCTCGACATAAGGAACGCACAGATACAGGCGTCATTCTGAAATGGTCGTCGAAGGAGCACACACCATGAACGAAGACAACCCCCAGGACCAG
>NZ_QOAY01000081.1:0-744 GCF_003314775.1 Microbacterium sp. H6
ACCCGGGACTCGACGGCGTGGGCGCGGTCATCATCGACGAGGTGCACGAGCGCGCCATCGAGACCGACCTCCTCGTCGGTCTGCTCTCCGAGGTGCGCGAGCTGCGGGACGACCTGACGGTCGTGGCGATGTCGGCCACCCTCGACGCCGCCCGGATCGCCGCCGTCATCGGAACCGACGAGTCCCCTGCGCCGGTCGTCGACCACGACGTCCCGGCCTTCCCCCTCACCGAGCGATGGGCTCCGAGTCCCGTGCCCCGCATCGACGAACGGGGAGTCACCCGGGGGTTCCTCGACCACGTCGCGAGCATCACCGCATCCGCAGCCGCCGAACTGGTCCGCGAAGACCCGGAAGCCGATGTGCTGGTCTTCGCCCCCGGCGCTGGTGAGGTGTCGGAGATCGCGCGACGCGTCCGCTCCCTCAGCGACGCCTTCGACGTGCGCGAGTTGCACGGGCGGATCGCCCCGGCGGAACAGGACGCCGTGATCCGCGGCCGCGCGCCGCGCGAGGTCGCCCGCATCATCGTCACCACCTCCCTGGCCGAGTCATCTCTCACCGTGCCGGGTGTACGGCTGGTCGTGGACACCTGCCTGTCGCGGCAGCCCCAGCGTGACGCGGCCCGTGGCATGACGGGTCTGGTCACCACCGCCGCCTCACGCTCCTCGTGCGTGCAGCGTGCCGGACGCGCCACCCGGCAGGGCCCCGGCGCCGTGATCCGCTGCGTCGACGAGCGCACTTACGCCG
>NZ_QOAY01000169.1:0-5099 GCF_003314775.1 Microbacterium sp. H6
CTGCGACCGCAGCCGCAGCCGCAGCCGGCACGACGATCGCCATCACGACCGAGGAGAACGCGCGATGACCGCCACGCAGGCGCTGAGCGTCCCCGAGAAGATCCGCCGGCGCCGTGCCGCCACCGGAGGCACGGCCGGCATCGGCAGCCGCCCCGGCTTCCTCACCTATGGCCTCCTCGCTGCCTTCATCATCGGCAGCGTGTATCCGCTGTGGTGGTCGGTCGTGGTCGCGAGCGGCACCAACGCGACGCGCGGGGAGACGCTGCCCCTCATCCCCGGCGGCAACTTCTTCACCAACGCCGCCAAGGTGTTCGACGCGATCCCGTTCTGGCTGGCGCTGGGCAATTCGTTCCTCATCTCGGGCATCATCACCGTCTCGGTGGTCACGTTCTCGACGCTCGCCGGATACGCGTTCGCCAAACTGCGCTTCAAGGGGCGCGACGGACTCATGGTCTTCGTGATCGCGACGATGGCCATCCCGACGCAGCTGGGCATCATCCCGCTGTTCATGCTGATGCGCGAGCTGGGCTGGACCGGCTCGATCGGCGCCGTCATCGTGCCGACTCTCGTCACGGCATTCGGTGTCTTCTTCATGCGCCAGTACCTGGTGGACGTGATCCCCGACGAGCTGATCGAGGCTGCGCGCATGGACGGCGCGAACCAGTTCCGCACGTTCCTGACCGTCGGGCTCCCCGCGGCCCGGCCCGCCATGGCGATCCTCGGCCTCTTCACCTTCATGACAGCGTGGACCGACTACCTGTGGCCGCTGATCGTGCTCTCCCCCCAGAACCCGACCCTGCAGACGGCGCTCAGCCAGCTGCAGTCGGGGTATTACATCGACTACTCGATCGTGCTCGCCGGAGCGGTGCTCGCGACCCTTCCGCTGCTCGTGCTCTTCGTGGTCGCGGGTCGGCAGCTGGTCAGTGGCATCATGGCTGGCGCGGTGAAAGGATGACCCCTATGACCCGCTCCTTCCCCGAGAACTTCCTCTTCGGCGCAGCCACGGCCGCGTACCAGATCGAAGGGGCGGCGTTCGAGGACGGGCGCACCGCATCGATCTGGGATGCGTTCTCGCGTGAGCCGGGCGCCGTGATCGGAGCGGAGAACGGCGACGTCGCGTGCGATCACTACCATCGGTACCCGCAGGATGTCGCGCTCATGAAGCGGCTCGGCCTGCAGACCTACCGGTTCTCCACCTCGTGGTCCCGGGTGCGTCCTGACGGCGGAGCGGTGAACGCCACGGGCGTCGACTTCTACGAGCGCCTGGTCGACGAACTGCTCGCCGCCGACATCCTGCCCTGGCTGACGCTGTACCACTGGGACATGCCGCAGGCGCTGCAGGAGGTCGGAGGATGGACGAACCGCGACACCGTCGACCGCTTCCTGGAGTACGCGGGGACCATGCACGATGCGCTCGGCGACCGGGTGAACGTCTGGACCACGCTGAACGAGCCGTGGTGCTCATCGTTCCTCTCCTACACGGCGGGTGAGCACGCGCCGGGGCACACCAGCATCGCGGAGGGGCTGCTCGCCGCGCACCACCTGCTGCTCGCACACGGCAAGACGGTACAGGAGCTGCGGGGGCGCGATGCCTCGCTCAATCTCGGCATCACGCTCAACCACACGGTCGCCGATCCTGCCGACCCGCAGAACCCGGCCGACGTCGACGCCGCCCGCCGCGTGGACGGACAGTTCAACCGCTGGTTCCTCGACCCGATCTACCGCGGCAGCTATCCGGCCGACATCGTCGAGGACATCCGTGCGGTGGACGTTGAAGCCGTCGCGACGTTCGAAGCGGCTGTGCACGACGGCGACCTCGATACGATCGCGCAGCCCATCGACACCCAGGGCGTGAACTACTACCACGGCGACTTCGTCTCGGGCACGGCACCGACCGAGGAACCCGTCTCGGCCGAGCCCGACACCGAGCGCGTGCGCCGCAGCCCGTATCCGTCGAGTGAGGGCATCCACGCGGTCGAGCGAGGTCTGCCCCGCACGGCGCAGAACTGGGAGGTGCAGCCCGAGGGGCTCACCCGTGTGCTGCAGCGGGTCTGGACGGAGTACGCCGAGCCCGCGGGAACGGTGCTCTACATGACCGAGAACGGCGCGGCCTACGACGACGTCGTGGTGGTCGAAGACGGCGAGCCACGCGTGCACGATACCGACCGTGCCGAGTTCCTCCGGCTGCACCTGGGTGCCGTGCTCGACGCGGCGGAGGGGGGTGTCGACGTGCGCGGCTACTTCTACTGGTCGCTTTTCGACAACTTCGAGTGGGCCTGGGGCTACGACAAGCGCTTCGGCATCGTGCGCGTCGACTATGACACCCAGGAGCGCACCCTCAAGGACTCCGCCCACGAGTACACCCGCATCATCGCCGCTCGCGCGCTCTGAGCCGGGCGCCGGGGATAGTCTGACGGCATGACGCGTGTGTGGCTCACGCCGTGGGAGTGGGCGTGCTGCGGAGACCCGTTCGAGATCGGCGGCGAGGTCGACTTCGGGATCCGGTCGCGTGATCCGGAGGGTCTGGTCGACGAGCTGGGGGCGGAACTGGCTGGCACCGTCGATGCGCTGGAGTCGCATCACGAAGAGGAGCACGCGGATCGGGTTCGCGGCAGAGTCATCGCGGTGCATGAGGTCAGTCGGGAGGTGGTCGAGCGCAGGTTCGAGCACTTCGTGGACCCATTCGCCCGGGCCCGGACCGCCGGTAGGCTGCAGCTTCCGAATGGCGTGTCCGCGGGGGCGAGATTCTCGCGGCAAGGGTCCAGCATCGAACGGGTGCCCGGCACGACCCGCCTGTCTTCCGTCGGCGGACTACCGGTCGCGGCCGTCGAGTATCACGGGCCGTCGACCCGACCCGCTGACGCCGAGGATTCGCCGGTCGAGGAGCGGCGACGTCAACGGATCGGTTGGCTCGTCGACGTCGACGAGCTCCAGCCCGCCCCTCGAATCGCGTGAATGGTTCGATCCGCGGTCGAGATGCGACCATTTGCGCGATTCGAAGCGAGATGGCCGCGTGACCGGTGAGAATAGGGCGATGGAAGAGGACGTGCGTTGATGTCGCCCCGAGCGACCATCGAAGAGGTGGCGTCGGCTGCCGGTGTCTCCCGGTCCACCGTGTCGCGGGTCGTGAACGGCTCGACGGCCGTGAGTCCCGAGGCCCTCGCCGCCGTGCGCGCAGCCATCGACGAGCTCAACTACGTGCCCAACCGTGCGGCACGCTCACTCGCGTCGCGTCAGACGCACGCCATCGCGCTGATCGTTCCGGAGGACACCACGCGCTTCTTCGGGGACCCGTTCTTCGCTGCGATCGTCGCGGGCATCACCGGGGCGCTGGGCGGCTCGGACTACCTGCTCAACCTGCTGATCGCGAGCGATGACCCCGGCGACAAGATGACCAGCTTCGTGCGCAACGGCGGAGTCGACGGCGCGCTCATCGTGTCGCACCACACGAGCGATGCGTTCGTCGATCGGATAGCGGATGCGGTGCCCGTCGTGTTCGGCGGACGCCCTGTGCGTCGAAACGAAGGCGACTACGTCGTCGACGTCGACAACGTCGCGGGGGCGAGGAATGCCACCCAGCGATTGATCGACATCGGTCGCACGCGTATCGCCACGATCTCGGGTCCGCTCACGATGGTCGCCTCCGAGGATCGCGTACAGGGCTTCCGGGCCGCTCTCACCGGTGCGGGGCTCACCCCGTACGCGGAGGAAGAGGGCGACTACAGCGAGAGCAGCGGGGCAGAGGCCGCGAGGCGCTTGCTCGACGGGGGCCGACCTGATGCGATCTTCGTCGCGAGCGACCTGATGGCCCGCGGTGCGCTGACAGCCCTGCGCTCGGCCGGCCTGCGGGTGCCGGAGGACATCGCGCTGGTCGGCTTCGACGACTCCTTGGTCGCCGTCACGACGGACCCGCCGCTCACCACGATGCGCCAGCCGATGTACGCGCAGGGTGAGGCCATGGCGCGGGTGCTGCTGTCACGTCTCGCGGGCGAGAATCCGCCGACCACGACGATCCTTCCGACCGAGCTGGTCGTCCGCGGCTCCGCCTGAGCGCCGCGCGGCCGTCAACGACGGGAAGGACACGGCTGCGGCCCTGGCGCCCCCTCCGGGCCAGGCCCGCAGCCGTGCGTCTGAGGGCTCAGTCGACGAGCGAACTGAGCAGATCACCGCCGAACAGGGAGAAGGCGGTGATGCCGGCCGAGAGCAGCAGCACCGCGGCGGTGCCGGCCACGGCGAAGACGGAGATCCCGCGACCTCCCAGCCGCTGACCGCGGAGGCCGATCGAGACGCCGGCCCTGGCGGCGAGGCCCCCGGCGTCGTCGTCGCGATACAGCTCGGTGCGTGCGGTGAAGCGCCGGTGGAACTCCTCGGCCAGGGTGACGGCGGCCGCCATGGTCGCGGCCCGATCGAACCGTGTGCGCGACGGCAGGTAGACGTACAGGCGATCGGAGACGAGCTCGATCTCGGCGCCGGAACCGACGTCGAGCACCCGGGCCATCAGGTCGGGGGTGAAGATGTACAGGGCGTCCTGCTGATACCCCTCGGGAACGATGAGACGGAACGTCTTCGCGAAATCCCCCTCCAACTCCATGCGGGCTGCTCCGCGTCCGAGTCCGAGCGTGGGGACGATGCTGTGCTTCCGGTTCTCCAGCACGATGTGCGGGACGGATGCGGGCAGCGGCAGCTCGATGAAGGCGAACGGGCGCTGGATCGTCGCGCGCTCCTGCCCCCGCGAGACCGAATGGTGCATGCCCAGCTCGAACGGCATCCGCGCGTCGTCGCAGGCGATGACCGCTCGTTCGCGACCGTGCACGACTCTGGTGAAAGCCGCGCCGGGGCGGCGGGTGCGCTCGAGGAGGTCGGCGTACGCCCAGCCGTTCTGCCACGCGAATGCGGCGATCTTCACCCGACGACTCAGGCCCACCGCCCACCAGAGGAAGCCGACGGCGGCGAGCACCGTGTACCCGATGACGAAGATCCCGAGGATCGGCGCGACCGTGAGGATGTCGCCGCGCCCGAGGAACCACAGCCCTGTCAGCATCGCGACGGCGAACAGCAGCACAGCCACCAGGATCACGAGGAATCGGCGGTGCGGCGGG
>NZ_QOAY01000169.1:5116-12383 GCF_003314775.1 Microbacterium sp. H6
CCGCAGATGCGCTCGTAGGTCAGGATGTCGCGGAGGCCGGCGCTTCGTCGCAGCGGTTCCAGGTCGACGGCTACAGGCTCCATGACAGCGTCGCCCACGGCCCGTTGCGCTTCTCCGTCGCAGCGGCCTTGAAGTCGGACCAGCCGTCTCCGAACTTCTCGAACGACTTCTCGTCGACGTTGCCGTCCGACCAGTGCATGACGCGACCCACGATGTAGCTCAGCCCGAAGTCGGCCCACGACTCGAAGGCCGGGCGGCCGTCGACGTTGATGCGGTGGATGATCGCCCGCGCTTCGGCGACATCGGCGTGCCCGAGCGCGACGCCCCACGTGGCCATCGCCACGGCCTGCCCGATCCCGTAGCCGTCGAGGGTCTTCACGAACAGGTCGGGCGTGACGATGTCCTTGCCGACGCGCTTGCGCACCTGTGCCTCCGCGTACTCGATCGAGGTGACGAAGGTGCGGGCGTCGCGCTTGTCCCCGCCCTCCTGCACGATCGCGGCGAGCCATTCCTTCGCCTTCGGGGCGCGGCCCAGACGCTGAGCGAGTTCGGTGCGCACGGCGAGGTAGAGCACCCACACCTCGCGGCGTCGACGCACGGTGCTGAGGCGCTCGATGTTGGCCAGCCACTCCTCGCGCGTGTGCACACCCCACTGGTCGACGAGCACCTTCTTCTCGCGGTCGCCGAGGAGCGAGGCCGTCGGATCGTTCCAGTGCCCGGAGGGGAGGTTGACGATCTGCAGGAAGCCGAGCGCGATCTCGTCGGCCTCCGCGCCAGTGGTGGAATACTCCGGCGACGCCTTGACCTTCGCGTCGGGGAGGATCCAGGTCACGAGGAAGAACAGCGCGATGACGCCGACGATCGCCCAGGCCCACCACTGACCGACGAGCCACTCGAAGATCGAGGTGATGCTGTTGAAGTCGACGCTCGCGAAAGAGTGCATTGAGGCTCCTGGGAGGGGGTGAATCCGCGCCTGTTCATAGATTGAACAAACATTCAGTGAGTAATCTATATGGCGGGGGGCGATTCGGAAAGACAGGCCGGCGGGACTCAGGAGGTGGATGCCGATGGCACGCTCCGACGAGCAGAACCGGGTGGCCAGGGAGCGCGCCAGGGAGAACATCCTGCAGGCGGCGATCGAGGCGTTCAGCGAGCGAGGCGTCGCGGGGGCGAGCATCGCCGAGATCACGAAGCGGGCCGGCGTCGCGCAGGGCCTCGTGAACTATCACTTCGGCGGCAAGGAGCAGCTCGTCGCCGCCGTGATCGACCGGTGGTTCGAGACCGTGCTCGGGTTCGCCCGTGTCGAAGGCACGCCGGATGAGATGCTCGCCGCGGTGATCGACGGCGCCCTCACCGCGACGGCGTATGCCATACCCCTGCAGCGGGCCGTGCTCGCGATGCAGCAGCAGCCGGCCACGCATCGGCTCTTCGCGGAGTCGGAGGCGCGGCACGAGGCGGGCGCCACCGCGGCGGAGGACGCGGTCCGCGACCTGTTCCGCGCGCGCGGGGCTGAGGACCCGGCGCTGGAAGAGGTCATGCTGCGCAGCACCATCGAGGGCGTCTTCGTGAAGTCCGCCGTCTTCGGCGAGACCTATCCGCTCGAAGAGGCGCGACGGTGGATGTTCCGTCGATACGGACTGCCGGAGCCCACCGCTCCCATCGCGCCCCCGGCTCCGCTCCGCGACGGCGAACCGCGGCCGCGGGCGACAGCGGCTCTGCGTCCGGATGAAGCTGTGCCGAACCCGCGCCTCTGATGCCGCGGCAGCCAGCGGGGCCCGGTCGAGAACGACCGGGCCCCGCTGTCTCCGGCGGTGCGGAGCGTGTCAGTTGCCGTAGAGGGAGACGACGCCGGCGGTGTCGACGCTCGTCATGGACAGGTCGTCAGAGGAGCCGTTGCACTGCGGGTAGTGCATGATCGACGAGGAGTCGTACGGCGTCAGCGGACGCCAGTTGTTGTCCTCGAAGCAGGTGCCGGCCTCCGGGCGGGTGTGCTCGTGGCGGAAGCCGAGAACGTGGCCGAGCTCATGTCCGAGGACGTTCGTCGGGGTCCAGGACGACCCGGGGGTCCAGATCGAGTCGTCGATGAGCACGTTCTGCAGACGCGGTGCCGTGCTCGGGAAGAACGCCCTGGCGATGTACTGCGTCGTCTGGACCGGCTCGACCGAGAACAGGACGGCGTTGTTACGCGTCGTGCAGTTGGCGTCGGCGCTGCTGTCGTAGATGAAGTCCACCTTCGACGACGCGGCCTCCCAGAGTGCGGCGCCGCTCTCCATCGCGTTGACCACGTCGGCGTGACGAGCACCGAAAGCGGTGCTGACGCAGTACGTGAGGTTGCCCACCTGGGTGTTCGACCACTTGTCGTCGATGTTGTTGACCGTGTTGACGATCAGGCCGTTGGTCACGGGGTCGGCGCCGAGGAGCTGCTCGTAGAACGATCGCAGCTCGCCCTGGTTGGAGATCACCTCGTCTCCGTTGACGACGTAGGCGCCGTCGACGTCTCGGTAGGTCGACGCCTCGAACTCCTGGAAGGTGGGGATGTCGTCGGCGTCGGGCGTGGAGTTTGCGGCAGCGGGGATGACCGTGCCGAGGCAGAGCGCAGCAGCCGCGGTAGCGGCGAACGCCAGTTTTCTCGTGAGTCGCAAAGTAGTAGTCCTTTTCGATCTGAACGATTCCGCGCACCCCCTCGGTACGCGGCCTCCGGGTGGACGAGGGAGCAGCTCTGCGTCCCGATCCGTCCGAAGTCCGCTCACGGTAAGCACCGCTTTCACGGGATGGCAAGGCATTTCCCGGCACGTTCACAGATTTATGCACTCAGGTCAGAAATACCGAACATTGTTCTGGTCGAAGGTGCTGCCAGGAGCCGCGAGAGGTCAGGGGTCAGGCATGACCCATGCGGGCGAAGGCGCCGAGCACGCTCCGTTCGGATGCCGTGAGGTATCGCTCCAGCTCTTCCGCGGCCGCCTCGGGACCCCTCTCGAGGAGGGCTGTGAGCACCGCACGGTTCCGACGGACGAACGGCTCATGCAGGGACCGCGGCTCTTCGATCTCGAGGAAGACGAGCCGCAGTTCGGCGGCGACGTCGCGGTAGGTGCGGGCCAGGCGCGCGCTGTCGGCGAGGGCGACGATCGCATCATGGAAGGCCATGTTGGCGCTGCCGATGCGCCGCCAGTCCTCGTGCGGCAGCTGCTCCTCGGCCTCGGCGAGGGCGTCGTGCATGAGCTGTACGGCGGGGTGCTCCGGCTCTGACTGGCGCAGGGCCGTGCATTCGATCACGCGGCGGGCGCGGTAGATGTCGATCACGTCGGCGATGGTGGGGGAGGCCACCGAGACGCCACGGTGCGGGATGTGCTCGACGAGGCCCTGCTCCGCGAGGACGCGGAACGCTTCGCGAAGGGTGTTGCGCGAGACGTCGAACTGCTCGGCGAGGGCAGACTCCGAAAGGCGGGACCCCGGCGCGAAGTCGCCGTCGATGATGCGCTGACGGAGCACGTCGGCGAGCGGACCCTGCTGGTTCATGCCTTCATCGTAGGCGTCGGTGCACGGGGGTCGTCGCCGATCGGGTGCCGGAAATCACACGACGGCAACCGTTCTGTAGCGCGGCCGTAACATGATTGTTGAACAATCGGGTTCTATCCGTTCTACACTGGGGGTCACCCGACACCCACCAACGACGATGGGAATCCCCCTCCATGTCTGAGCAGACCACTGCCTCCCTCTCGCCGGAAGACGAAGCCCGCCTCTCCTCCGCGAAGAAGCGCGCCGGGCGCAGCGCCGTCATCGGCGCGATCTTCCTCATGGCCACCAGTGCCATCGGTCCCGGCTTCATCACGCAGACCGCCACGTTCACGGCGACGATGGGCGCGGCGTTCGCGTTCGCGATCCTCGTCTCGATCCTCGTCGACATCGCGGTGCAGCTGAACATCTGGCGCATGATCACCTCTTCCGGAAAGCGCGCGGGTGAACTCGCCAACAGCGCCATCCCGTTCTCCGGGCATCTGATCGCGGTGCTCGTCGTGATCGGCGGGCTGGCCTTCAACATCGGGAACATCGCCGGTGGAGGTCTCGGCCTGAACGCGCTGCTCGGCATCGACGCGAAGCTCGGCGGGATCATCACCGCAGTCCTCGCGATCATCATCTTCCTCGTGAAAAAGGCCGGCCCCGTGATGGACGTCGTGCTCGTGGTGCTCGGCATCGGCATGATCGTCATGACTGTGGTCGTGGCCGTGATCGCGCAGCCGCCGATCGGCGAGGCGCTGCGTCAGACCTTCGTGCCCGATGAGCTCAACTTCGCCACCATCACCACGATCGTCGGCGGAACCGTCGGCGGATACATCACCTACTCCGGCGCCCACCGCTACCTCGACTCGGGTCACACGGGTCCGGAGCACGCCGGCCCCGTGATGCGCGCGGCGACCAACGGCATCCTCGTGACGGGCATCATGCGCTACGTGCTGTTCCTCGCGATCCTCGGCGTCGTGGCCTCCGGCGTCACCCTCGACCTCTCCGGGCAGGGTGCGAACCCGGCCGGTCAGGCGTTCGGTGCGGTGCTCGGCGACGCAGGCCTGCGCATCTTCGGTGCGATCTTCTGGGCCGCGGCGATCAGCTCGGTCATCGGCGCCGCGTACACCTCTGCGACCTTCCTCTCCACGTTCACGAAGAAGCTCAAGGGCGGATGGCCGCTGCAGCTCGCGACCGTCGCGTTCATCGTCGTGTCTCTGGCGGTGTACCTGTCGATCGGCACGGCCCCGGCTGCGATCCTCGTCTTCGTCGGCGGCTTCAACGGCCTGATCCTGCCGATCGGACTCACGGTATTCATGTACATCGGCTGGTTCCGGCGCGATCTGCTCGGCTCGAAGAAGTACCCGATGTGGCTGCTCGTCGCCGGTACGCTCGTGACGCTGCTCACCTGGTACATGGGGATCGTGTCGATCGGTCCCATCTTCGCCTTCCTCGGAATCGGAGCGTGATCGCATGACGTCGATCGACCTGAACTCGGACCTCGGCGAGAACGTCGCCGAGCGGATCGTCAGCGACGACGAGAGCATGCTGCGGCTGGTCACGAGCGCGAACGTGTCGTGCGGCTTCCACGCCGGGAGCCCGGAGGGCATCCGAGAGACGCTCGCGGCCGCGGTGCAGGGCGGCGTCGTGATCGGTGCGCACCCCGGCTACCGTGACTACGAGAACTTCGGACGGACGAAGGTCGACATCGACTCGGCCGCACTGCAGGCGCACGTCGAGTACCAGCTCGGTGCGCTCATGGGTCTGGCCTCGGCGGTCGGCGGCAGGGTGTCGTACGTCAAGCCTCACGGCGCGCTGTACAACACGATCGCGCGTGACGAACGGCAGTCGAAGGATGTCGTCGCGGCCATCAGGGCGATCGACCCGAAGCTCGTGCTGCTGGGGCTCTCCGGTGGTGTCGTGCTCGATGTCGCCCAGCGTGCAGGACTCGAGGTCGCGGCCGAGGCCTTCGCCGATCGCGCCTATCAGCCGGACGGGCAGCTCGTCTCCCGCACCGAGGAGGGGGCCGTGCTGCACGACCCCGCCGAAGTCGCCGAGCGCATGGTGCGCCTCGCCGTCGACGGCGTGATCCGCGCGATCGACGGCACCGATGTACCCGTGGTCGCGCAGTCGATCTGCGTGCACGGCGACAGTCCCGGCTCGGTGGCGATGGCGGCGGAGACCAGACGGATGCTGCAGGATGCGGGCATCACGATCGCCCCGTTCGCGGGAGCCTGACGTGTCCGTCCTCGCCTCCGCCGCTCAGCTCGCCGATGCTCGCAGAGCTCGGGCCGCCATCCGTGCCGGGCATGCCGAGCCGACCAGTGGCGTCGCGGTCGGGCTGACGCAGGCGAACCTGATCGCGGTGCCGGCCGACTGGGCTTTCGAGACGCTGCTGTTCGCCCAGCGCAACCCGAAGCCGTGCCCCGTGCTGGAGGTCATCGAGCAGGGTCAGGTGGAGTCTCGGCTCGCGCCCGGCAGCGACATCCGCACCGACATCGGCCGGTATCGCGTCTGGCGCGACGGCGAGTTGG
The DNA here is from genome assembly GCF_003314775.1 of Microbacterium sp. H6. Classification (NCBI taxonomy): domain Bacteria; kingdom Bacillati; phylum Actinomycetota; class Actinomycetes; order Micrococcales; family Microbacteriaceae; genus Microbacterium; species Microbacterium sp. H6. The sequence continues at coordinate 11,149 of NZ_QOAY01000169.1, forward strand.
CGGAGGAGGTCGGCGACGCGAGAGCGGCCTGGGCCGAGCACCCTGATCTGGTCGCCTTCCTCATCGGATGCAGCTTCACCTTCGAATCCGGGCTCGTGCAGGCCGGCATCCCGATCCGGCATCAGGAGCTCGGACGCAACGTGCCGATGTACCGCACCGATGCGGCGTGCGCTCCCGCGGGACGACTGCGCGGCGAGATGGTCGTGTCGATGCGCCCCATCCCCGCGTCCCGGGTGGCGGACGCGGTGCAGATCTCCGGGCGGACTCCCGCTGTGCACGGTGCTCCCGTCCACATCGGCGACCCGGCCTCGCTCGGCATCGACGACCTGGCGCATCCGGACTTCGGTGACGCCCCCGAGGTGCGCGACGGCGAGGTCCCGGTGTTCTGGGCGTGCGGTGTCACTCCGCAGGCGGCGATCATGGCCTCGAAGCCGCCGTTCGCCATCACGCACGCTCCGGGCTACATGTTCATCACCGATGTTCCCGATGCCGAGTATCTCGTCTGATGCGCATCCTCACCGCATCCGATCACGCCCTGCTCGTCGAGGCGGCCGACCTCGACGAGGCGATGCGCCTGAACCTCGCCTGGGACGGACTGCCCGGAGTCCTCGAGCGCATCCCCGGCGCCAGGACCGTCCTGGTGCGTTTCGACCCCGTCCGCATCTCCGCGGATGATCTGAGCACCGTGCTGGAGGCGACGGAGGTCGATGCGGCGCACCTCCCGGCGACCGGCGATGCCGTCATCCCCGTGCGGTACGACGGTGAAGACCTCGACGAGGCGGCGTCGCTGCTGGGCGTGTCGGCGGAAGAGCTCGTCAACAGGCATCTCGCTGCCGATTGGCGGGTCGCGTTCTCCGGGTTCGCCCCCGGCTTCGGGTACGTGGTGAGCAGCGATCCGCTGTTCGATGTGCCGCGCCGATCGTCGCCGCGTACGCGCGTGCCCGCCGGCTCGGTCGCGCTCGCCGGACAGTTCACCGGGGTGTACCCCCGCGAGAGCCCGGGCGGATGGCAGCTGATCGGTCGCACGGATGCCGTGATGTGGGACATCGACCGCACGCCGCCTGCGCTGCTGGCGCCCGGCGCGACGGTGCGCTTCGAGCCCGTGCGGGAAACCGCTCGGCTGGCAGAAGGTCATCCAGGCCGAAACGGAGATGACCCGGCGCGGCCTGGGCGCGTCGCGGCGCAACACGCGGCGTCGGCTGCGGACGGTCTGGGTTTCGGCACTGATGCCGCGG
>NZ_QOAY01000062.1:0-13403 GCF_003314775.1 Microbacterium sp. H6
CGAACAGGTCTGCCCGGAGCGAGTACACCACCCCGAACACGAAGAACCACATCAGGAGAAGGAACCCGATGCGGAGCAGAAGGAGGATCAGTTCACTCACCCGAGGGCTCCGAACGCTCGGGTGGCGTCGTCGCCTCGGGACGTCGGCCGCGAGGGGGTGGCCACGGGGACGATGCGGAACACCAGGTCGGTGCGTCCGATCGTGATCGTGGTGTCGGTGGGGAGCGCGGCTTCGCGCAGCTTCTGGCCATTCACCTTCGTGCCGTTGGTGGATCCCAGGTCGCGCATCATGGCGCGCTCGCCGTCCCACAGGATCTCGACGTGCTTGCGGCTCGAACCGGCGTCGGCGATCGTGATGTCGGCATCCGAACCGCGTCCGATCACCGTGCGAGCGCGCGAGATCGAGTGGCGGCGGCCGTCGACGTCGACCACGGCCTGCCAGCTGACGCGGCCCTCGACCGTTCCGGAGCTGACGCGCACCGTGCCGGTGGCGACCTTCTCGTCGGCCTCGAGGGTGATCGAGAGCGGGCCGGCGAAGCTGTACCCCTGCGACGTGGCGTGCTTGGTGAGGAGGGCATGCAGCTCATCGGTGAGAGCGCCACCGAGCCCGCGCATCCGCTCCGCATCGTCGTCGCTGAGGCGAACGATGTAGCTGTTGGGCGCGATGATGCGGTCGCGGCTCACGACAGCGGCCTTCGTGTCGGCTTCACGCCGCAGCGCCGAAGCGATCTCCACGGGCTGGATGCCGCTGCGGAAGGTCTTGGCGAACGCGCTGTTCACTGCGCGCTCGAGACCTTTCTCAAAGCTGTCAAGTAGTCCCACTGGGCTCCTCTGGCATGCCGGCTGGTAGGGACATCGTAGCCAGGTGTCCTGGGGGAACGCCGCCGAAGACCCCCGTCGAGTGTGCAACGAGCCCGAAAACGCATGATATCTTTGGGAAGTTGAGTTCTTCGGAACGAGACCACTCGCGCGAGTGGCGGAATGGTAGACGCGCTGGCTTCAGGTGCCAGTGTCCGTAAGGACGTGGGGGTTCAAGTCCCCCCTCGCGCACAGTTCAAGATGGCCCGGTTCCTTTCGAGGAAGCCGGGCCTTCTTCTTTCCGCATGCTTCGGGTCGTCGATGACGGTGGTGGTGCGGCGCGAATCGACCGCTAGTGTCTGGTCATGAAACGCAGCGAGTACCGCACTTCTTTGATGGGATGGCGAGCCGCGCTCATCACGCTCGCCGCCTCGATCATCGGCTTCGCGGCGGTGGTGATCCCGCTGCTGAACACTGTCGTGGATCGGGATGGGACCATCACGGCCCGCGATCAGAAGATCGATGAACTCGAGCAGGAACTGGATTCCGCGAACGCGAAACTCGAGGTCCGGCAGGAAGCGATCGCAGAACTGCGCGATGAGAACAGGGAGCTCCGCGCGGCGTTGCCGTACACGGTCGCGCCGGAAGACGTTCACGACATCCGTGCGACGGCCACTCTGACGCTCGCCAAGCGGGGGGACACGCTCGACTTGAACTCGGCGCTCCCGAACTTCGGTGCCGCGGACTTCGTCTACTCGGACACTCTTTCTTACAGCGGTGACAGGTTGGTCCTGGGGTACGGCGCCTCCACCGTGGTCTTGGGTTCGGGTAACGCGGACTACGCGACGTGTGCCGCGGCGACCGGGTGGTCGCGCGGGTCGTCCCTCGACCCCCACCAGCTGGAGGCACCCACGACGTGCGTCCGGCTCCAATCTGATCGGTACGCAGCGATCCAGGTGCTTCGCTACGACGCGAACTCCGTCGACGTGACCATCACGGTCTGGGAGTAGCGCGTCGGAGCCTTCTCCCGTCACCGCACCGGCAGGTACCGACTCAGGTGCTCGAACGGCGGCTGCGATGAGAGGTGCGACACGGCCGCAGACCCCACGGCGCACGCGGCTTCGAGAGCGTCGGCAGGCGCGTGCCCTGCGCGCAGCGCGAGCACGAGTGCCGCGCAGAACGCATCCCCCGCGCCGACCGTGTTCACGGCCTCGGCGGGGATGCCGTCAGCCCGGGTGATCTCCTCGCCACGGCGATACAGGGCGGCGCCGGCCGCGCCGTAGGTGACCGCGACGAGTTCGGCCTCGGCGAGCTCGGGCATGAGCTCGCGCTCGGTCTCGTTCACGATGAACAGATCGACGCGACTCAGCAGCGCTTCGGGTAGCGGCTGGGCGGGAGCGGCGTTGACGGCGATGAAGCCGGGCGCCGTTGCGGCGACCTCTTCGACGATGCTGAGCGCGATCTCCAGTTGCATGAGCACCGCCTCCTCCTCTCGGAAGGTCACGCCGTCGAGACTCACCCGATCATTCGCTCCCGGGCACACCGCGATCTGGTTCTCGGCGTCGGAATCCACGACGATCAGTGCCGTTCCGGTCGGGGCATCGACGGTGCGGAGGTCGGTGGTGTCCACCCCGGCCCGATCCATCTCGTCTCGGGTCCAGGCCCCGTCGGCGTCATCCCCGACGGCGCCGATCATGCGGACTCTCCCGCCGAGCTTGGCGGCGGCGACGGCCTGATTCGCGCCCTTCCCTCCCAGGTCTCGGGACAGCCTTCCGCCGGCGACGGTCTCACCTGCGGTGGGGAGGCGATCGACGAACGCGGTGACGTCGACGTTCGCGCTGCCGACGACGACGAGTGAGGGAGAGACAGGAGTGATCATGGCGGCGGCTTTCGGATCGCGGGACGGGGCAGGCAACGACGCCGGTGTGCACCCGACTTGACGTTCCTGCAAGAAAGTGTAAACGTTTACGCACGAACATCTGCAAAGGAGCACCATGACCACTCCCGTCCTTCTCGACTGCGATCCGGGCCACGACGATGTCTTCGCGATCTGGCTCGCGGCCGGAAACGACGCCATCGACCTGCGCGGTGTGACGACCGTCGGCGGCAACGGCTACCTCGAGCACACGACCCGCAACGCACGGATCGCCCTCACGGTCGCCGGGGTCACGAACGTGCCGGTCGCCGCCGGTGCCGACAAGCCCCTTACGCGTGAACTCACCCCTGGTGCGTGGATCCACGGCGAGAACGCGCTGGGCGGTCCGGTGCTCCCCGAACCCACGGTGCCGCTCGACCCCCGCCACGCCGTCGACTTCCTCGCCGACACGCTCGCCGCTTCATCGGAGCCGATCACGCTGATCCCGACCGGTCCGCTGACGAACATCGCGCTCCTGCTGCAGCAGCGCCCCGAGGTCACGTCGCAGATCAAGGAGATCATCTGGATGGGCGGCTCGACCGGGCGCGGCAACGTGGGCGCGTACCCGGAGTTCAATGCCTGGGCCGACCCCGAAGCCGCAGCCGTCGTGTTCGCCTCCGGACTGCCGCTGACGATGGTCGGGCTCAACATCTCCCACCAGGCCCTCATCACCGAAGAGGTCATCCAGCGCATCGGTGCGGTCGGCAACGACACCGCAGCCTTCGGGGTCGAGCTGCTCCGGTTCTTCTGCAGCACCTACGAGAAGGCGGAGGGCATGCCCGAGGGGCCTCTGCACGACCCCATCACCGTGGCCATCGCGATCGACCGCGCCGTCGCCTCCGTGCAGCGCTGCCATGTGGACATCGAGACCACGGGCGAGTTCACAGCCGGTGCGACCTGCGTCGATCTCCACGACATGCTCGGCAAGGAGCCGAACACCGACGTCGCGATCACCCTCGACGTGCCGAAGTTCTGGAACCTGGTCACCGACGCCGTCGGCGCGCTGGCATGAGGTTCAGTGCTTAGCGGCGGGCGTCGTCGACTCGGCCACGCGCAGACTCGGCGCGAGGCGACGGAGCACGTACGGGGCCTCGGGGTCTTCCATCCGTCGCACCAGGGCCTCGGTCGCCTCCTGGGCGAGCCCGTCGAACGGCTGCACGACGGTCGTCAGCCGCGGTTCGCAGACGTCGGCGAGCATCGTCCCGTCGAAGCCCGTCACCTGCACATCGGAGGGAACGCTCCTGCCCGCGCGCTTCAACGCCGCGATGGCGCCGGCCGCGACGAGGTCGTCTCCGGCGATGATCGCGTCGGGAAGAGGCCCGCGGGCGAGCAGCTCTTCCGCGGCCCGCTCTCCGAAGGCGAGCAGGTACTCGCCGAAGATGTTGTCCTCGCGGGACAGCGACCGGGTGCGGACCGTGGCCTCGAACGCGGCCCGTCGCTCACGGCCCACCGAGGTGACGTCGTTGCCCGAGACGAGCACGACCCGACGCGCTCCGCGGGAGGTGACGTGGTCGACGGCGAGATCGATGCCGGCGTCGTTGTCCACTCCCACGAAGTCGGCGGACAGATCGATCACGCGGCGGTCGAGCTGCACCAGCGGCACTCTGCGGGCGGTGTCCGCGACGGCGTCGTGCGAGAGCTCGGCATCGGACGGCACGACGAAGATCCCCTCGACGCGGCGTTCGACCAGCATGCGGAGGCGGTCGCGTTCGCGGTCGACCTCACCGTGCGAGTCGGCGATGACGAGATCGAAGCCGCGGCGCTGCAGATGGTCTTCGAGGCGGTGGATGAGCTCGCCGTAGAAAGGGTTGCTGATCACCGGGACCACGACGCCGATCGTGGCACCGCTGCCCGCCCGCAGTCCGCGACCGATGAGATTGACGCGATAGCCGAGACGCTCGGCGACCTCGGCCACGTGCTCGGCGGTGCGGCCGGAGACGCGGTCCTTCCCGTTGAGGGCCCGCGAGACGGTCGCGATGGACACCCCGGCGGCTGCCGCCACCTCGTGCAGCGTGACCGACGCCTTCTTCACCACGACCCGACCCCCCATCGGTGCCGCCGTCGACACCATCAGTCAAAGATATGGCGTGCGTAAAGGATTACGCACGCGATCAGCCCCTGATCAACCACCGACAAGCCCCCCACCAGACACGAAGAAGTGAGCAATGACCAACCACACAGAAGCTGTTCGCACCCGGACGAACGTGGTGGCGCTGATGATCGCCCTCCTCGCCGCCTGCCTCGCGTTCCAGCTCAACGCCAGCATGCTGAGCCCCGCGCTGGTGACGATGGAGCGCGAACTCGACGCCACCTCCACCGAGATCGCCGCGACCCAGACGGTGTTCTTCACAGCTGCCGCGCTGTTCACCCTGTTCCTGCCCCGCCTGGGTGATCTGATCGGACGTCGACGGGTTCTCGTCGGCATGCTCGTGGTGATGGCCGTGGGCTGCGTCGTGGCGGCGCTGGCCACGAACGTCCCGATGCTGTTCGTCGGCCGGCTGATCCAGGGCGTGTCGGGACCGGTCGTTCCGCTCTGCCTGATCATGCTGCGAGCCGCGGTGAAGGATCCGAAGGCGTACGGCACCCTCCTCGGTGTCGTCACCGCCGTCAACGGAGGGATCGCCGGAGGTGACGCTCTGCTCGGCGGATATCTGGCGACGAACCACGGCTTCGCGTCGATCTTCTGGACCATGGCGGGTGTGGCGATCGTCGCCGCCCTGACCGTGCGCCTGCTCGCCCCGGAGACCATGGCCGATGACCGTCCCCGCATGGACTGGTGGGGGTCGCTGCTGCTCGTCGTCTCGGTGGGATCGATGCTCGTCGCGCTCAACGAGCTCGGCAAGCTCGCCGGCGCGGACCTGCTGCTCGTCGTCGTCCTCGGCATCGTCGCGGTTGCATCCTTCGCCGCCTTCTGGAAGCTCGAGGGACGGATCGCGGATCCGCTCGTGTCGATCCCCCAGCTGAAGCAGAGGGCTACCTGGGCACTGAGCGCGACCTCGCTCCTGACCCTGTCGGGGATCTTCGCGATCATGAACGGCGTGGTCCCCGCACTCGCGCAGGACACCGCGATGAACCTCTCGATGAGTGCGGAGGAGGTGTCGCTGTGGATCCTGATGCCCTACGCCCTCGCCGGGCTCCTGATGGGTCCGCTCAGCGGTCGGCTCGCAGCCACGGTCGGATACCGCACGATGCTGCGCATCGGGCTGGGCGGAACCGTGCTCGTGCTCGGACTCATGGTCGCCAACGTGGAGACCTCATCGCGATTCGTGCTGCTCCTCCTCTCGATCGCGGTCGGGATCACCTACGCGGGAATCGGCAACATCATGCTCAACGGTCTGGGTGTCGTGCTCTCGCCGAAGGATCGCCCCGGTTCACTCCCCGGCCTGAACACCGGCGCCATCAATCTCGGCGCCGGGCTGAGCTTCGTCGTCATCTATGCGGCGCAGACCTCCTTCGCCTCGAGCGAGGTGCCGGCGGGCGGGTATGTCGCGGCGCTGATCACCGGGGCCGTCGTCCTCGTCGGCGCGCTGGTGTTCTCGATGTTCATCCCGAAGCCGGTGAGCGCGGAACTGGTGCGCCGGTAGGTTGCGTAGCGCTCGGACCCCTGCCCTCATCCGGGCGGGGGTCCGAGGTGGTTCCGAGGCGTGGGTCGTGAAACATCCGTCTGCAGGACGACATCGTCCCTACCTTCGGCGGATGCCGTACGCCGTCGTCGGCGCGACGATGGAAGTTCCCGTCCTCAGGGAAGGCATCCCGTGACCTCACGCACCCCCAGTCCTCGCTTCGCTCTCGCGCTCGCCGCCGTCGGACTCAGCACCTCGGCGCTCGAACTCGCGGCCTGCGCTTCACTCGCCCCCTCTACGACGTCCTCCACGAGCATGGGGTCCCTCCCCGACGACACCGATGCCGATGCCGATGCCGAGGCCGACACCGTCGCCTGACCGAGGGCACCGGAACCACGCGGAGAATCGACCCGGCATGCGGGAGCGAGGAGTCAGCCCAGCGGACCTTCGAGAACCGTGAGGACGTCGACCTCGGTGAAGCCGACCGATCGGTTGAGGGCGAGCATCGGCGCATTCGTCGGCGCCGTGTAGGTCTGCAGGAATCGTGACGCCGAGCTCTCCGGGAGGGTCATGAGCAGTCGTAGATTGGCGACCTTCAGGGCCCGCCCGATGCCGCGACCTCGCACCCGCTCCTCGACGAAGGTGTCGTCCTGCAGCACGATCGTCGGGTCGGGCCGGGAGAGCAGGATCTCCGTGTAGCCGACGGCGTTCCCCTCGATTCGTGCGACGCTCCGCACGAGCGCATAGCCCTGCTGCGACATGCGCTGCTCGTTCCGGCGAACCGCTGCGACGTCGGCAGCTGCTGCAGTTCGGGTGAGGTCGCCCATCGGCACGTCGTCCGACATGTGCGTGCGAAGCCGCGCCCAGTCGGCGAGCAGCTCGTCCGGACACGCGCCGACCCACGAGACGACCTCGATATCCGGGTGCGCAGCGGGCAGGCTTTCGAGCGTTCCCGCAGGCAGAGGCAGGTCGACCACCTGCCGGCTCTCGCGCATACCGACCCGCAGCCCCTCCGACTGCGCGAACGAGACCCCCGCTTCGGAGTACGTCTCGGTGCGCACGAGTGTGGCGGTGCCGCGCACTGCGTCGCGGACAGCGCGGAGCAGGGCGCGGGCGATTCCGCGGCGACGGAAGCGATCGAGAACGGCGATCTCGACGTCGGCCGGATCTCCGGGGTGCACGTGGGCCTCTGCGGCACCCACCGGCACTCCGCCGATCTCCGCGAGCAACAGCACTGACCTGCGGGTCGGATGCGGGTTCTGGAACTGCCGACGCGTCGCCTCATCGCTGCGAGACCACACCTTCCGGCGTCCGGCCGCGTATCCGCCGCTGAGGATGCCGTTCCACTGGTTCAGCAGCGCGGTGTTCTGCGGGTCGACATGCGTGATGCGGATATCCATCGAAGGTCGTGACGCTCTCGGCTCGGGGTCGGACGGTGCCTCATCCAGGTTGCCACGCGGTTGGGCCGATCGCTCGACTCGTGGGCTCCCCGCGGTATCTGACAGGGTGGGTGCAGGACCTGTCCCCGACGATGAAGTGGTGAGCGATGAGTGGATCTGAGACCTCGGGGGTGACGGTCGAGGGCGTGTCATCGCGGTGGTCGCCCTGGTGGCTGGCATCCGGCGGGCTGTTCGTCGTCTCAGCTCTGCTGGCAGCTTTCCGCAGTCTTCCCGGGTCCCTCGATGTCGAAGCTCTCGTCGGGATGTCGACAGCGGCCACCCTCGCCTTCAGCCTCGCGCTCGTCGCCGCCGGGATCGGAGCTGCGCGCCGTGACGACACCCCGCGGTTGCCGAGGGCTGCGGTCGTCTCCCTCTTTCTTCTCGCGGGCTGGCTGCCCATCGGTCCGCTGTTGCTGACGGCATCGTTCGACTTCAGCTCCGCCGTGCCGATCTACGTGAACGCCCTCGTGGAACTGGCGCTGTCGGGGACGATCGTCGCCGGAGTCCTGCGCAGCACGCTGGTGACACCCTGGAGGCTCATCCCGGCGATCGCGCTCGCCGCGGTGGTGCTGGGCTCGCTGATGGAGGTCGCCGTCATGTCGGGCGGCGTATCCGACCAGAACGCGATGATCACGGTGTCCAACGTGCTGATCTTGACGCGCATCCTCGCCACCGGAGCCCTGGCCGCCGTGGCGCTCCGGGCCGCGCGTGCTCGGCCCGGAGCGGTGGTCGTGTTCGGCGGTTGACCCGTCAGGCGGTGATCGTCACGCAGCGATCGTCAGGCAGCCGAGACGTACCCCTTCGAGGAGTCGTCGTCGACCAGTACGTAGGTGAGCACGCCATCCGCGTGCTCACCCGCCTGCCTCCACACCCTTTCGTGTGCTCCGGTGGCGTAGTCGAGCACGATCCAATCCGGGGCGTGCGGGTCGCGACGTCCGACCACATAGGAGGTGCTGCCGAGACCGACGGACCCGAGTCGGGCGATGAACTGGTCCCCGTTCAGTGTTTCGGGTGGAGTGCGGCACAGCTCGGTCGGGCGGATGCGCATCGTCAGGTCGGCCTTGCCGGCCCTCCCCCTCATGCGACGTCTCCGGCGCGGACACCGAGCTCGCTGGTGTCGTCGAGACCGTGCGCGTCGAGATAGGCGCGGATCGTGTCATGGACGATGCGGATCTGGGCCTCGTTCCCCATCGCGGCCTGCATCGTTCCCATCGTGGGGGCGGGCTTGCCGGTGACCCGGTCGAGAGCCTCCCAGACGATGTCTTCGCGGGAGCCTCGGCCCATCGAATGCGGCATCGAACTGAACACCGGGTTCGGCTTCCAGCGGTCTCGGGTCTCCTTCATCAGTGCTTCCTCTCGTCTCGCCGGGCGCCGTCGGATGCGGGCGCGCTCGGTCCTGTGCGCGGGCGCGCCGAAGCCACCCTGGGGCGATGCGCCCCCGATGGACGGCATGCTCGTCCTGCGGCCAGGTGCCTTCCCGAAGAGCTGTCGGATGTCGATGAAGGGAAAGACGATCTGGCCGTCCGGTTCCCTCCGACAGTATCACGTTATTTTTAGTCATTCAAAATAACCGCGGGGGACGCCGCGTGATGGATACGACGAGAAGGCCCGATCCGTGAACCGGATCGGGCCTTCTCGTCTGGCAGGGATCAGTCGCGCGGTGCGTCGTTCCAGGACCAGATGTCGTCGCCGCGCAGCACGGCATCGGCGCCGCCGTCGCAGTAGATGGTCTGGCCCGCCATGTGGGTGTTGGCCGGGCTCGTCAGCCACACGAGCAGCTCGGCGATCGAGGATGCGGGCTGGTGGTAGTTCAGCGGCATCGGCACGGCGGCGTCGACCTGCGCCAGTCCCTCAGGGCTCGCGAGCAATCCGGCGGTCATCGCCGTGATGACGGTTCCCGGTGCGACGGCGTTCAGGGGGATGCCGGCGCCGGCCCACTCCTCCGAGACGGACGCGCGGCGGACCCACCGCGACAGCGCGCGCTTGCTCGAGGAGTAGTTCAGGAACCCGCCCTCCGCCGTGGCGGCGAGCTGGTCCCCGATCTCGAGCGCGCGGTTCTCGTCGCCGCTCAGTGCTGCATCGACGAGATCAGCCGAGACGGGCTGCAACGAGGCCATCGAGGAGACCACCGCGGCACGAGGCTGGTCCGCCAGGCTCAGGCTCGGCAGCAGGGCAGTCAGGAACTCGGTCACGCCGAAGTAGTTGATGGCCATGGTCTTGGCGATGGGCGCCGAAATCCCGGCGCATGCGATGACCGCGTCGATGCCTCCGTCGGCAGCCGCGATCACCGCGTCCGCGGCGGCGAGGCGGCCTGCGGGCGTCGACAGGTCGCCCGTGACCTCCACTCCGGCCAGATCGACGCCGATGACGGAGTGTCCCTGCGTGCGCAGCAACTCGGCGGTGGCGGCGCCGATACCGGATGCGGCGCCGGTGATGACATACGTGCGGGTCATTTTTCCTCCAGGGGTGATGGGACGAGATCGGACGACCGGGATGTGGTCGCGAGCGTCGCCCCGGGGAGGGCGGCGACGAATCGGCTGAGGTGAGCCTGGAACTGGGTGATCTCCTGCACGGACCACCCTGCGAGAGCTCCGCCGACCATCTGCTGCCCGGCGTCGACGAGGCGCGCATACGCCACCTGGCCGGCATCCGTCAGCCGTACATCGACCGTGCGTCCTGATCGGATCCGGTCGAAGAATCCTCGAGCCGACATGCGCGAGACCAGCTTCGAGGTGGTGGGACGTGACAGTGCCGCCCGATCGGCCAGGCGGCCGAATCCGAGGGAGCCTCCGCTCATGCCGACCAGATACAGGGCCCGCACCTCGAGAGCGTCGAGGGAGTCGTCGACGCTCTCGGCGATCCGCACCTGCAGCTCGCTCTGCGTCCACTCCGCGACCACTCGGACCAGCGCGTCACGGATGTCATCGAGCTCGTCGTGGACAGCCATGTCTCAATGGTAACAGCTCAGTTGCGTGCGGCAACTATTGGCTTCCGTGGCCTCTCGTCCTCACCCCGGCAGGGTGAGGACCTGAAGAATCCCCCTAGAACGACGCGGACTCGCGCTCCTATACTCGCCAGAACATGAACACGTGGTCTCCGACCCGGCCTCATCACTGATCCATCGACCTGTCGGCGGCCTGCACTCCTTCGTTGCCCTTGTGGCTTCCCCACGAAACGAGCACCATGTCGACGACGTCACAGCCCATTGAGGGTCGACTGCGGAAATTCCTCCTCTCCCTCGTCGCGGTCTTCGCCCTGGTCGGCGCGGGCCTCGTCGTTCCCCTCGCAGCCCAGGCGGCCGAGTCCTCGCTCCGCATCGACAAGCGCGTCGACGGGCTGGATACGCAGGACACCCTCGGCCCTGGAGATGAGTTCACCTACACGGTCGACCTGGTCTGCGACGACGTCGACTGTCTCAACGTCGTGCTCACCGACACGCTGCCCGCGGAGTTCGCGGGGTTCCAGTTCGTCGGATCCTCCTATACGCCGTCTGACCTGCCGCTCACCGCGACCACCACGGGGTGCGTCGAGGAGAACGGCGTCCCCGTCGAGGTCAGCGACGACTGCACCGTCCGCGTGGTCTTCCAGCAGCCGGTCGATGGCGGCATCGGGCTGGAAGCGGGCGGGACCCTCAAACTCAGCGTGGTGCTCCGGGCACCCCTCGATCTGCCCGCGGACTGGCAGCACAACGGCGACACCGTCACGAACACGGCATCGGCCGACTGGGACAACGGTCCAGGCGACCTGCCGGCGACGATCACGGACTCCGCGGATGCGGTCGTCACGGTCGACACCGTCATCGGGGTCGAGGCGAGCAAGAGCTGGACGCCCGCGTCCCAGCAATTCGATCCGGGCGAGACGTCGGAGATCACGCTCGGCGCGCAGAACCAGTCGAACATCGGTGCGGAGACGCTCGTCATCCAGGAGCCGACGACGGCAGCCGACGGCGCGACGGCGCTGGCGTCCGACAACCCGTTCCGCGTCGTCGACTTCCAGGGATTCGGGGCGACGACCCTGCCTCCGGCAGCGACAGCCGTGCAGGTCGACGCCTATGTCTACGACGAGGGATCCGGCACATGGAGCTGGCAGGCGGGCACGCCAGGGGCCACCCCGGCTCTTCCCACCGGTGTCGACCCGGCAGACGTCGGGGGCATCCGGCTGACGTACTCGGGCGGCACGATCGGCTCCGATGCGACCGCGTCCACGGCGTTCTCCGTCGGTCAACGCGCCACGGATCGCAACGACGGCAGCACGCTCGCGACCGGCGACTCCGTCACCAACAGCATCACCTCGACCGTCAACGCCCCGGGCGGAGCGACGGCGAGCGACGACGCCACCGCGCCCTACGAGATCGGACCGCTGACGATCGGGGTGCTCGCGGGCAAGACGATCACCCCCGCCGAGCTCGCGGCAGGGGGCGAGGCGACCGCCGAGCTCACGGCGACCAACACCTCGAACGGTCCCGTGGACAGCCTCACCATCTCGGATCTGGGCTTCTTCGACGCGGACATGGTGTTCGGCGGATTCCCGTCCGGCATCGACTACCCCGCGGGAGCGACAGCGGGAACCATCACCTGGTACATCGACGGAGTCGCCCAGGCGCCTGTGCCGTTCGCCGACTCCGCGTCTCCGGCTCCGCCGTCGGGGACCGTCACCGGGTTCGTCATCGAGTTCACGGGGGAGATCCCCGCGAACGCGGCCGCCACGATCGACGTCGCGATCGACCCTTCCCTCTCGTTGGTGAGTACCGAGGCGCCGACCCATCAGCGCACGAACACGATCGACGTCACGGCTACGAACGACGTGGGAACGGCAGATGACTCCGCCTCCGCCGACATCGCGGTCTACTTCCCGCAGATCGATGTCGCGCTCGACAAGCGGATCAGCCCGAGGGGTGCGGTCGAGCCGGGGAACAGCGTCGTCGCAAGTCTGACCGCCACGACGGCGACAGGTGTGGCGCAGGTCGATCCGACGCAGATCGTCGTCGAAGACACCTGGCGTGAAGACCAGGTCGACGACTTCTGGAACGCGTTCGACCTCGTGGGCATCGCCCCGACACAGGTGCCGCCGAACACCACGGCGACCGCCGAGTACCAGCGCCCGGACGGCACTTGGGTCACGCTCGCCACGGTGAGCACCGGAGCGACGGCGCAGACATTCCAGATGAGCCGCGCGGAGTTCGCAGCCGCCCTCACACCTCCGGACACGCCCGCAGACGTCACCGGCGTCCGCTTCACGTTCGACAATCCGGACGGCTTCGCCCAGGGCTTCAGCGTCGAGCCGAACCTCGTCTTCGAGGCGCGGACGGACCTGCGCGACGGATCGGGCCCCACCGACCCGCGTGACGATCCCGAAGACGAGCAGTCGGCACAGCGACCCACCGTGTACGAGAACGAGGCCACGGCGCAGAGCCACGGCGATGTCGACGGCCTCCCCGACGGCATCGACAGCGCCGTGGTCACCGATCAGGACACGATCGGCGTCCAGACGCCGGCGACCGGCGAGGGCGCGGGAGTCGACGCCGAGAAGCGCTGGGTCGAAACCGGAGACAAGACCACCGACGTCGACTTCGTCGATGCGCAGTCCGGCGCCATCGTGTCCACCCGCAACGAGTGGCGGACGGGGACCCCGGGGATCGACGTCCTCAACCTGACGGATCCCGCGACCGCCCCGGACACCGATCCCGCC
>NZ_QOAY01000062.1:13434-26802 GCF_003314775.1 Microbacterium sp. H6
GGCGACGACTGTCTTCCAGGCGTTCGATCTGCTGAGCATCGACCCCGTCACCCTCGCCGACGATCCGCTGCTGGCCTGGGATGACATCACCGAGGTCTGGCTGTTCGTCGACGGCGCGTGGACACCCATCTCTGCGCCCGGCGGTTCGTGGATGGGAGCGGACGGGTTCATCGGCTACACCCTCACCCCGGAGCAGACCGCCGGAACCACCGGTGTGCGGCTCGTCTACCGTCCGGATGACGCCGCCCGCACCGCCAGCTCCGACCCGACCAGGCCGGAACCCGGCTCCGGGCTCGCCACCTCCGCCGTCGGACAGTACCGACCGACATTCCTCACGTGGGAGCTGCGCAACGTCGTTCGTGACGACAGTGCCACCGCCGACCGCTGGGTGAGCGCCGACCAGACCTTCAACGACGCCGACCCCGGAGTCGTGTGGAACACGCTGCGCGGGGATTGGACCTCGGCGGCAGGGAACGGCAGCGACACGGAGCGCGACAACATCACGCTGATCGATCAGCCGCCGCTCGTGTCCGTCGACAAGACTGCCACGCCGGCGACCGTGACGATCCCGGAGTCGGCTGATGTGGACCCCGCGAACTATCCGACCGTGATGTTCGACATCGCCGCCAGGAACGACAGCACGGCCCGCGCATCGTACGTGCGCGTGACCGATCCGATCCCGTGCACGCCCGGAGCGGCGGACCAGTGTGTGAGCGCAGCCGATGCCTGGGCGGATGACCCCTTCGACGGGGCCGACTACGACGCGGGGACGAACCCCTACGAACGGCTCGACGTGCTGTCGCTCGCGTTCAGCTACCCTGCCGATCAGGTCGACCCGGCGACCTCCACCGTCACGCTGTGGGATCGCGCCGACGGCACCCTGAGCACGCGCACGATGTCCGTCACGGCAGCGTCAGCGCTCGCCGAAGCCGACCTCGCGACCGTGGTCGGTGTCAGTGTCGTCTTCCACGGCATCGACCCCGAGACCGACGGTGGAAGCATCCGTGCCGGAGAGGCTCTCGAGGTGCAGATCGAGACGCGCGTGCGACAGTACGAGCGCTCGGATGCCGGCCAGCTCGTGGAACCGGGCACCGTCGCCAATGACGTGATCGCCCAGTCCTATGATCCGGTGCTCACCCCGTCCGGCTCTGCGTCCAGGCCCAACGACACGGCCAGGGACACGGTCGAGTTGATCGGTGCGCTCCTCGATGTGACTCTCGCGAAGATCATCACCCCGGACGCGATCCTCGAGACCGAGTTGGCGAACCCGGTCACCGTGACGCTCGATGCGACGGACGGCGTCTCGACGGCCGCCACGCAGCAGGTCACGATCACCGATGCGGACGCCGACTTCTGGAACACCGTGCGCCTCGCCCCCGATCCGGCGCTGAGCGTGGTCCTCCCCGCCGGCGCCGATCAGGTGCGCATCGACGTCCTCGTCGGGACGACCTGGGCGGAGGGAGTCTTCGCTGCGACGGCCGCTTTCCCCGCCGGAATCGATCCGGCGACGGTGGTCGGGGTGAGGGCTGTGTTCCGCAACGCCGCGGGCGACGTGTTCTCCCGCAACGCGCCACCGGACGACTGGACTGCTCAGCTCTCCTTCGACGTCGTGGTGCTCACCACGCAGCGAGACGGTTCGCCCCTGGTGCTGCCCGCCACCGTCCCGAACGCGGCGACCGCGGAGAGCGCGAGACTCGACGGCCTCTACCCTGCGGCAGAAGACCAAGGCGACGCCGAGCTCGCCATCGACCCGGGGACCCACCAGCTCGACGTCGTGAAGTCGCAGCCGGGAACGAGTCATGTGGTGTCCATCGGCGCGAGCCTGCCCTGGACGCTGCAGTTCACCAACACGGGAACGGGCTTCGTCACGATCGACCAGCTCACCGATCAGCTGCCGGAGTACCTCGACTGGGACTTCTCACCGCCCACCTATCAGACCTCTGCGGGAGGAACGCTCTCCACCGACGTGTCGGGTCTGATCGACGACACGGGCAAGAACGTGACGTTCACCTGGCCCGAGGGCGGTGACCGCATGTCTCCCGGCGAGGTCTTCACGATCACGGTGAACCTGGTGCTGGCTCCGGGGCTCGCTCTCGATCAGTTCACGACCAACAGCTTCGTCGTCACCACCGCTGAGGACCTCGACTCCTGCACCAATGCCTCCGGCAACGGCGAGGGCACGGTTCCGGATCTCGCCGCCGACCAGTGCGGGACGACGAACTACGTGCAGCCATCGCCCGGTGGCGCGCTCGCCGCATACAAGTACGTCAAGGGTGAGATCGACGGCGATCTGGTCGATGGGCAGGTCAACCTGAACAATCCGGACGCTGCCTGCCCGCTCGACCCCGATGGGTACACGCGCACCCCCTGCGCCGCGTACACGGCCGTGGGTGCGACCGACGACTGGCGGCTGTCCGTCGTGAACGGGGGCACCGTCGGGTTCCCGACCGTGTCGATCGTGGATCCCCTGCCGAGGATCGGTGATCGTCTGCTCGCGACCGGCACGGCGCGCAACAGCACCTACGCGCCGGTGCTCCTGCCCGACTCGCTCACCGCGAACGTGCTGCCCAGCGGTGCGGTGTTCACTCTCGACGTCACCACCTCCGCTTCCCCGTGTGTGGGCACCGGACCCACCTCTGCGTGGTTCGACGACCTGCTCTGCGACACCACGGCAACCTGGACTCCGGCCGACTCTTACGGCGGAGCGTGGGAGGACGTCACCGGCATCCGCGTCATGATCGACTTCACGGGTACCGCCACCGGTTCGTTCGGCCCCGGCGACGTGCTGTCTTTGCACTACGAGACGCAGAACGTGCCCGAGTCCACCACCTACCCCGACCTCGCCCCGATCGCCGTCCCCGACGCGGGCGGCATCGCATGGAACCAGATGGGCGCCGTGGGGACCGACGCCGGGGGCCGGGAGTACTCGGTAGCCCCTGTGCAGGCCGGGGTCCTGCTGCAGGACGGCGATCTCGCGGTGCAGAAGGTCGTGGTCGGCGACACAGGGCGGGCGCCCACCACCTTCGACTTCCGACTCGAATGCTCGGTCGCGGGAGTTCCCTTGGCGCTCCCCGCCGACGGGATCATCACCGTCTCGGAGCAGAGCCAGCTGAAGGGGCGGCTCGACGCTCTGCCACTGGGCTCGACCTGTGTGGTCTCGGAGGTCGGAGACGTCGGAGCCCACGGCGAGCAGTCCCGACTCGGAGACGGTCAGACCGTGACGATCACGACACCCTCGGTGGCGGACGCAGAGCCGCCGACGACCCAGACGGCGTCCATCACCAATGTGTACCCGATCCTGCCCCCCGACCCGGTCGTGCCCCCCGGCCCGCTACCGGACGGTGGCGGCGGGCTCCCGACGACAGGGGTGGACGGAGCCTCCGCGTCGCTGCTGGCCGGTATCGGGGTGCTGCTGCTCCTCGCGGGAGCGGTCCTGATCCGTCGTCGGCGAGGTGCCGTGAGCTAGCCCCGGGCGTCAGGTGCACGAACCGTCGACGTCGCAGGACTCCCCGGTCCGCTCCGCCCCGCCCGAGATCGACGGGGCGGAGTATGGAGTCTGCTCGGCGAGGAGTCGCCCCAGATACGTCCCGAGCGCCAGCTCGTCCACGGCGCCGAACGCGATCTGCCGCACGCGCCCCTCCCTGTCGACGATCATCATCGACGGCGTTCCTCTGAGGCCGTAGTGCTGCATGGTGGCGGGGATGGCCTGACCGTCGATCGGGCGGTCGATCGCCACGGGGAACTCGATACGGTACTCCGACAGGAACACCTCGAGCGCCTCCCTTCCCATGACCTCGTGATGCTCGAACACGGTGTGAAGCCCCAGGACCACGAGCTCGCTGCGGTCGAACATGCCGTGGAGGCGCTGAGCGAGGGGAAGTCCGTGGCTCACGCATCCGGGACACAGCATCTGGAAGGCCTCGACCACCACCACCCGTCCGTGGAGCGATTCCGGGCTGACCGGAGCGCTGTTCACCCATTCCGACACGTCGAGGGTGAACGCCGCCGTGTCGATGGTCGACTCAGGCACGCGCGTCCTCCTCGCGTGCCGGCAGCCGCTCGGCGACATACTCGGTGAGGTCTGCCAGGCGGTTCGAGTACCCCCACTCGTTGTCGTACCAGGCCGAGACCTTCACCTGATCGCCGATGACCCGGATGAGTCCGGCGTCGAGGATCGACGAGTGCGGGTCGGCGACGATGTCGGCGGAGACGATCTCCTCCTCGGTGTAACGGAGGATCCCTTTGAGCGGGCCTTCGGCGGCGGCGCGGTACGCGGCCTTCACCTCATCCACAGTCACGGACCGCGAGGCGGTGACCGTGAGGTCGGTGATGGATCCCGTGAGCACCGGCACCCGCAGCGCGAAGCCGTCGAGCTTGCCCTCCAACTCGGGGATGACACGGCCGATCGCCTTGGCCGCCCCGGTGCTGGTCGGCACGATGTTGACACCGGCTGCGCGCGCGCGCCGCAGGTCGGAGTGCGGGCCGTCCTGAAGGTTCTGGTCGGCGGTGTACGCGTGCACGGTCGTCATCAGTCCGGCCTCGATCCCGAACGCTTCGTGGAACACCTTGGCCACAGGGGCGAGGCAGTTCGTCGTGCAGGAGGCGTTCGAGATGATGTGGTGCCGTTCGGGATCGTAGGTGTGCTCGTTCACGCCCAGGACGAAGGTTCCGTCGTCACCGGTGGCCGGGGCCGAGATGATCACCTTCCGGGCTCCTGCCTCCACGTGCTTCGCGGCGAGTTCCGCCTTCGTGAAGAGCCCGGTGGACTCGATCACGATGTCGACACCGAGCTCGGCCCAGGGCAGGCGGAGCGGATCGCGCTCCGAGAACACGCGGATCGCCTGTCCGTTGACGAAGAGGTGCGCCTCATCATGCTGCACGGGTCCGGCCAGGGTGCCGTTCGCCGCGTCGTACTTGAGCAGGTGCGCGAGCGTGCGCGTGTCGGTGAGGTCGTTGACGGCGACCACCTCGAGATCCGATTGCTTCGCGAGCAGGGCTCGAAAGTAGTTCCGTCCGATGCGACCGAAGCCGTTGATGGCGATCTTCGTGGACATAGTGCTCCCTCCTGTGCCGATTCCGGCGTGATGATATTTTTGGCCTATGCCAAAAATATCACGGCCGGAAGACGTCGGTACGGATCCGTGCACTCGCGAGCGGAGACGACCGCGAGATCCAATGCCGGTATACCGAGGGGTGGGGACGATCCGAGAGCCGATGATGATGATCGATCGTCAGAGCAGGGGAAAGGGACGTTCATGACCAGGAGCCGAGGTTCCATCGACAGCATCGTGCGCTATCCGGTGAAGGGACTCTCCGGCGTGCCGGCACGCGACCCCGTTCGTCTCGATCCCGGTCGTGGTCTGCGCGGGGACCGGGCATTCGCGATAGCCCGCCGCGACTCGACTCCGAGCTCCACGGGATGGCTCTCTCGCGAGCACTTCTTCCACCTCGCCCGCCACGAGCACCTCGCCCGCATCTCACTCGGCCTCGTCGAGGACGGCTCCGACTCCCCCGCCCTGGTCGTCGAGACAGCGGAGGGTATGGCGCGAGGAAAGCGAGGGTCGTCGCTCGCCGGCGAGGTCGGGGCGTTCGATTCGGCCGCCATCGACGACCTCCTGCGTCGAACCCTCGGAGCGGATCATGGCGAGCCCCGCCTGGTCGAGGCCGCCTCCGATGGACTCTGGGATTGGGAGGACGCGCATCTGTCGATCATCAACCTCGCGACCCTCGAGGAGCTGGAGAGGGAGACCGGTGTTCCCGTCGATCGTCGCCGCTTCCGGGCCAACCTCTACCTCACCGGGCTGGCCCCGTTCGAGGAGTTCGAGCTCGTGGGAGCGCGCATCCGCGTCGGGGAGGCCGAGCTCGAGGTGTTCCAGCCGACCGACCGCTGTCGCGCCACCACCATCCGCCCGGTCGAAGGGGTGTCCGACCTCAATGTGCCCGCGCTGCTGGCCAGCCGCTACGGCTACGCATTCTGCGGCGTCTACGCTCGGGTCATCGGCGGAGGCACCGTGCGTGTGGGTGACGCGGTCCGCGAGGAGCCCGGCGCCGTCGCACGTCTGGAGGGCAAGTCCGGGTGGCCGCGCGCTGCCCGGGTGCTGGCCAGAGAGCACGAGTCCGACGACGTCGTCAGCCTCTGGCTTTCGGACCCCCTCGACCTGCTCACGACCGCTCCTCCGGGAACCCACGTGCGGGTGCACCTTCCGGACGCTCCGACTCCCAACTGGCGGTCGTACACGATCTCAGGAACCGCACCGGGGCGGTTCCGCATCAGCGTGAAGCGGGACGGGCGCGTTTCGACGATGCTGCACGATGTCCGTGAGGTCGGCGAGACGATACTCGTCTCGGGGCCCCACGGCGTCGGGGGCGACGATGCATCGAGAGATCTCTGCTGGTCAGCGGAGGAATCGGTATCACTCCCAGCGTGGCTCTGCTGCGCTCGCGCGTCGCGCGACGCGGAGCAGGACGCATACGAGTCGTGCACAGCGCGCGTAGTTCGACGTCCCTGCCGTTGTGGGCGGAGGCATGCAGGGCGGTCGCCGAGCTCACGGACGCTACGGCACAGCTCCATGTCACCGACACGCCGGCGCCGGAGAGCTGCGAGGGTTTCACGGCCATCGAGGGGCTGATCGATGCCACGGCCCTGGCGTCCATCGTGGCCGACCTGGATCTCGAGCAAGCGGATGCCTCGGTATGCGGTCCGCCGACTTTCGCTGCCGCCATGCGCGCCCTGCTCGTGCAGTCGGGGTTCGCTCCTGAGCGCGTCCACGTCGACCTCTTCTCCTCTCCGGCGAGTTCGGAGTGGGGGCCGCCGCGCGTGCCTCGCGCCGACGTCCCGTTGCGCGTCGATTCGGCTGCGGGCTCCTTCGTGTGGGAGCCCGCGGCGGGAAGCCTGTTGAACGCCGCCGAGAGTGCGGGTCTCGACTGGCCGAGTGAATGCCGTGTCGGAGTGTGCGGTACTTGCGTGCGTACCGTCACACACGGTGAGTTCGAGTACCTCAACGAGCCGTTGTGCGAGCCGGGGCCAGGGCGCGTCGCCGTCTGCAGTGCCGCGCCGCTGACCCCTCTGCGCCTGGACGGCGCGGCTCCCGGAACGTGACTCCGGGGCACTCCGCTTCGGAGGTCAGCGGAAGAGGACCACGAGGTAGACCCCGAAGGTCACCAGGTGTGCGGCGCCGTGCATCGCCGTCACGCGCTTCGCGGCGAAGGTCGTCACCGACAGCAGCAGTGTGACGCCGAGCATCAAGAGGTTCGCCGGAGACTCCGCGAGCACGACCGTCTGGCCGGTGAACATGCCGATGATCAGCACGGCGGGGATCGTGAGTCCGACCGTCGAGACGAGCGCACCGTGGCAGAGGTTGGTGACGCGCTGAGCTTCTCCGCCCAGAGCGGCGCGGACCGCGGTGATCGACTCGGGAAGGAACACGATGCCCGCGATGAGCACGCCGGCGAGGGCGACCGGAGCGCCGAGGCGGCCCAGCCCGTCGTCGAGCAGTGCCGCCATGTCGTGGGACAGGAGCACGATCGGGATGACGGTGACCACCAGCAGGGCGAGCCGCACGAGGACCTCCGTGCGATGCTCGGCGAGAACCTCACGGATCCCGCTGTGCTCCTCCGTGTTCTCCTGGCGCTGCGGACTCTGCAGCAGGCGCGGGTCGACTTCGGTGAAATCGCCCGCCTGCGCGCCCATCTGCCGATAGAGGAAGAACGCGTAGAGCGCGAGGGTGAGCACGATGATCGGGATCTCCTGCGCCACCGTGTAGGACCCGTCCGTGCCGATCAGAGCGGGGAGGCCGAAGGCGAGCGCGACGAGCACGACCAGCATGGACAGGTACGCGGAGGTGCCGGTGCGGTTGTGGGCCATGCCGCGGTGGCGGAGTCCGCCGACGAGGAGGGCGAGCCCGATCACGAGGTTGAGGATGATCATCGCGACGGCCATGACCGAGTCGCGGGCGATGGTCGCATGCTCGCCTGGTCCGAGCATGACGGCCGAGATCAGGATCACCTCGATCATGACGATCGAGAGCGTGAGGACCAGCGAGCCGTAGGGGTCTCCGAGGCGATGCGCGAGGGCTTCCGCCTGCTTCACGACGCCGAACGCGCAGACGAGGATCACCGCGATGATGACCGCGAGCGCGATGACGAGCACCGGGGTGGGCACGGGAGGCTCCAGTACCGGGTGGAGGAGAAGGAGGGCGGCGAAGGCTCCCCATCCCAGGACGACGCGGACGATATCCGTCGGGCCGATCAACGTCTTCAGTTCCGTGCGTGACATCGCCGGACTCCTTCGGGTGGGGCCGTCCCCGAATGATGAACACGACCGGGTCGTCCCGGCCGCGGCGCTGAGTCAGCGCACTGCATCTGATGGTACGCGGTCGGTCGCGGCGGTGGCCTCGCGAACGACGGCGATCTGTCACTCCGGAGCGGAGGACTCGGAGAGCATGCGGATGTAGCGCTCCACGTCGCGGCGGAACGCCGATTCGCGACGTCGACGGCGCTCTACGCATACCCATTGCGCGGTCGCCCACGCGAGGAATCCCGTCGAGAGGAGTAGTTCGAGCCAGATCCCCTGCGGGCCGACGCTGAGGGCCGCAGCGCTGACCATCGCGAACGAAGCGCTGCACAGCACGAGTGTGGCGCGGGCGGTACGGGGTTCGCGGGATGCGATCCAAACCGGCCAGGCGGATGGGTGGTTCACGGGAGACTCCTGTCGGGGTCGTCCCCGGTCTGTCTCACCGTCGGAGGTCGTCCCCCGCCGTCGTGTCCTCTCCAGGGTAGCAAACACGGTACGACGATGGCCGATCCCGTGGAGCCGTCCGTTGTCTGATAGCTTGGCGGCAGGTTCGTTCCTGAACCGGCGGACGAGGGCGCAGTACCCGCACAGCGACAAGACTGACCAGAAGGTCGTCCCGTGTTGCCAGGTGCGTGTGGAACCACCCTGAATCCCGCTCGCCGTCCCCCGTGGACGCCTCTTCGTCGCGCCCGTCGGCGGACGTCTCGCGCTACCGATCGGTCGCGCGCGTTCCTGCATGCGCAGCCTCAGAGCTCCCTGGCCCGCTACCACCGAAGAGGACCGAATCATGTCACGTGAGTCTCCGACTCTGGATCAGACCGCGCAGAAGAAGGAGCCGCCTCTGGGCGGACGCTTCGTCGGTGCCGCATCGAACTACCTCGACGAGCGCACCAGCGTCTCCGGACTCCTGAAGGAGCTGAGCCGAAAGGTCTTCCCCGACCACTGGTCGTTCATGCTCGGCGAGATCGCCCTGTGGGCGTTCGTCGTGGTGTTCATCTCCGGCACGTTCCTCACGTTCTTCTTCCAGGCGTCGATGGTGCCGACCCACTACACCGGCGCCTACGCACCGATGCGCGGGATGGAGATGACGGCGGCCTTCGACTCGGCGCTGCGCATCTCGTTCGACATCCGCGGAGGACTCCTGGTGCGGCAGATCCACCACTGGGCAGCGCTCGTCTTCGTGGCAGGCATCGGTCTTCACATGCTCCGAGTGTTCTTCACGGGCGCATTCCGCAAGCCGCGCGAGCTCAACTGGGTGATCGGATTCGTGTTGTTCATCCTCGCGATGGCGGAGGGCTTCACGGGCTACTCGCTCCCTGACGATCTTCTCTCCGGCAACGGACTGCGCATCATCGACGGCATGATCAAGGGCCTCCCCCTGATCGGCACCTGGACCTCCTTCATGCTGTTCGGCGGCGAGTTCCCGGGGACCGACATCATCGGCCGTCTCTACACGCTGCACATCCTCATCCTTCCGATGCTGGTGATCGCCTTGATCGTGGTGCACCTGATGCTCATGATCATCAACAAGCACACGCAGTTCGCCGGCCCCGGCCGCACGAACGACAACGTCGTTGGTTACCCGATGATGCCGGTGTACGCGGCGAAGATGAGTGGCTTCTTCTTCATCGTGTTCGGGGTGATCGTGGTGCTCGGCACGTTCTTCCAGATCTTGCCGTTCTGGATCTACGGTCCCTACGACCCCTCGCCGATCTCGGCCGGCACGCAGCCGGACTGGTACATCGGGTTCGCCGACGGTGCGCTTCGGCTCGCACCCCCCAACTGGGATGTCGTGATGTTCGATCGCACCTGGTCGTTCGGCATCATCGTCCCGGTCGTCATCATGGGGTTGTTCATCGTCACGGTCGCGATCTACCCGTTCATCGAGGCGTGGGTCACCGGCGACAAGCGCGAGCACCACATCGCACAGCGCCCCCGCAACGCGGCCACCCGCACCGCGATCGGCGTCGCAGGCGTCATCTTCTACGCCGTGCTGTGGGCCGCTGCATCGTCCGACCTCATCGCGACGCACTTCATGCTCACGATGGAAGGCGTCATCCACACCCTGCAGGCGCTGCTGTTCCTCGGACCTATCCTCGGCTACTTCATCACCAAGCGCATCTGCATCGCGCTGCAGAAGAAGGACCGCGAGATCGTCCTGCACGGTTACGAGTCGGGCCGTATCGTCCGCCTCCCCGGCGGCGAGTTCGTCGAGGTGCACCAGCCCGTCGACGAGTACGACCGCTGGAAGCTCATCGACGTCGACACCTACGAGCCGCTCGTGGTGCGTCCGAACGCGAAGGGTCGCATCCCGTGGACCGAGAACCTCCGTTCTTCGATCTCGCGCTGGTTCTTCGAGGACCGTCTGGTGCCGCTCACGCAGGCAGATATAGACGCGGTCGACGCGGGGCACGGGCACTACGGGGAGCCGGAGAAGACCGTTGATGAACGATCCGAGCACGAGGCCGTGGACAGCGGGAATGCCGACTCCCGAGAAGGCTGACCGCTGGCGTCCGAGCGCGGCGCACGCACTCGCCGCGCTCGGCGTCGCGCTCGGCTTCCTGTCGGGCGGTTTTCCGGGAGCGTTCGGGGCCTTTGTTGTCGTCGTCGGCATCGCCGCGGTGCGACGTGCACGGCGGCAGCATGCTTCCATTCCGAGATCGGAATGCACCTTCCTCGTTCTGGATGGAGTCGGGGTCGCGATCGCTGCGATGCGCTTCCGGATGGGCGACGGGGATCCGGAGCGTATGACGGAGCATCTGCGTGAGCGCGGATGGAGCCTCCTCGAGCCACCTCTCGATGGGCCGCTCGGGGCGTTCGATCGTGTCGGCGTCGCTTTCCAAGGCGACCGGAGTCTGATGGTGCGTGACCTTCACGGTTTCGGTGTTGGGCCGACCCTCCTCGCCGATCGCATCAGCGACCTGCCACGGGGATGGGGGCGGGCGGCGCAGGAGTCGGGCTACGTCCTCCTTCTCCTCGACGACGGCGCAGAGCCGGGTGCGGCGCCGGTGCTCGGAACCTATGCGGTTCTCGAAGGACTGGGCCGCACTGGCGGTCAGTGATGGAAATTTCCCGGTCAAAAGGAAATTTGACTTCCCCTGGATTCTCACTATGGTCGGAGGTTACGCCAGCCACTGAAGGGGAAGCGAGACACCATGTCCGGAAAGACCAAGAAGGCACCGCAGCTCACACTCAAGGAGAAGCGAGCCGCGAAGCGCGAGAAGAACGCGCCGGCCGAGTTCATCAAGCCCCGCAAGGGCGCGAAGGGCTGAGCGGACTCGACCCGGTGGGCGCATCGGCGAGTTCTGCGCGATGCGCCCACCCGGGGTTTCAGCGGAACACGCGCGTGATGCCGCTCTCGGTCTGGGTGAGCTGGAAGTAGGTGAGGACGTGCGCGATCGGCCGCCGGACGGGGCGGAGCACGCGACGCCGGATGCTGTGCAGAATTCCTCGTCGGGGTCCCCTGACCTCCCACGTGAGCGTCACCTGGATCTGTATTCCCCCAGCGGCATGTTCGAGCGCGAATGCGAGCACCCGTGACGTGTCGACACTCGCGTCCGGATAGGTGAAGCGCCAGGTTACGAATGCGCGGTCCTCGAACCGGTCCAGGAAGATCCGCTGACGTACGTAGGTGTCTTTGACGGACACGTTCTTGCCGTTGCGGACGGTGATCGTCCGTGCCTCCCAAGGGCCGGTGGGTGCGATCGCTGAGCCCACCTCGCCCACCCCGTGATCCCACTCGGGAATGCGGGAGGCCGACGACAGCAACTCCCACACGTCCTCGATGGGGGCGGGGACGAAGATCGAACGCTTAGCGGAGAAGCTGTTCTCATCGATCCTGTCTGTTCGCGCGGGATCGACGACCCGCGTGTCGTCGAGGCGAGATCTCAGCGCGTCCGGGTCCACATCGAGTCGTCGCAGGATCTCTTCGACGAGACCGCTCGGCTCATCCACGAGCGCGCGCAGCACCGCTGCGGAGTCGCCCCGGCGGCCGCCACTCGACGCCGCGGTCCACACCGCGAGCGCCCGGTCCGTCCACTCGTACCCCGAGGTCTCGTGGAAGACGATGCGGCCTGGCTCGTCCACACCTGTGGCGACGCCCACGGATTCGAGCTGAGCGGCGTGCTGAGCCGCGACGGCCGCGCGGGCCGTGTCGAGCCCGGCACCCATGCCGCGCAGGATCTGACCACCCGTGTCGGGGTCGATTGTCAGAGCGAGCAGAAGATGATCGATGTCGGTATCACGCACCCCGAAGCGTGAGGCCTCTTCCATAGAGGCCAGCGACAAGGTGTGCATCGTGGCAGCCGCCTGCACCAATCGGCTCATCATCCCCTCCGCGGAATCTCGATGGACGGATCGATCCGCTTCGAGTGCTTCTTGTGCACGGCCTGGCGGGTCACTCCCAGGGCGTCGGCGATGGACTGCCAGCTCATGCCGGACCGCAGCGCGGCTTCGACTTGCCGCAGTTCGAGCGCATCCGCGAGTCGGCGCAGAGATGCGACCGCGCGCAGCCCTGCTCGGGGATCGGTGGTGTCTGCAGCGATCTGTGCGACCTCGAGGGATTCCATGCTGTCAACCTACGTTGCTCATCCCCGCGCTGTCAACCAAGGTTGCTCACGTTCTCCGTGTTCGGGATTAGTCGCCCGTCGTCCGGGTGTCAACGGTCCTGCGGACCCGCGGATTCCGTTCCACCCTGGTCCTCCCGACGAGAGGAGTGCAGGATGTCGAATCCCGACGTGTATCCCACCGAAGGCGAGCAGCCGGAGACGCAGGGCGAAGACCCGATCGAGGCGGAGCTGGGCGAAGAGGGCCAGGGTGACCTCACTCCGGAAGACGAGGGCGCGGGCCACAGCGGTGACGCTCCCACCGACCTCAGGGACGGCACCGAATGAGCGGGAGCGAGGGAACGCGTCCGGAGGCGGCGACCTCGCCGGTCGAGGGCGACGCCGAATCCCGGATCGCCCAGCACCTCGCCGAGCGCGGGGGCGACCGGCCAGCGGACCCGGGTGACGTACCGGCCGGAGGAGCGGGTGCCGACTCCGGTGCCGCGTCGGCGGTCGGGGTCGAACCCGGAT
>NZ_QOAY01000062.1:26831-34049 GCF_003314775.1 Microbacterium sp. H6
TCGACGGTGCCTGACGAGTCGACACACAACGACGACCCGGGTATCGGCACCCGTCGACCCGATGTCGACGAGGGGAATCGCGAAGACGGAGACCCCGGCCGCCGGGCCTGAGGTCTCCGTCCCACGATTGACAGCCGCGTCTGTCAATCGCGGCTGTCAGGCTCGCGTCACACCGTCGACGGGCGCAGCACCACCTTGATGCAGCCGTCTTCCTTCTTCTGGAAGGTGCGGTACAGCTCAGGCGCGTCGTCGAGGGGCGCACTGTGCGTGGTGAGGTCCATCACACCGAGCGGGTCGGCGATGTCCTCGACCAGGGGCACCAGCTCATCCACCCAGTTCTTCACGTTGCACTGCCCCATGCGCAGGGTGATCTGCTTGTCGAACAGCGTCTTCATCGGCATGATGTCGGCGTCGCCCGCGTAAACTCCGCTCAGCGATACGGTCCCTCCGCGGCGAACGGTGTCGATGGAGGCGTAGACGGCGGCCAGACGATCGACACCCGCCTTGTCGAGCAGCTGTCGTGCCGCCGGATCCGGGAGTACGCCCACCGCCTTCTGCACGAACTCGACGCCCGCGTTGCCGTGAGCCTCGAGCCCGACGGCATCCACCACCGAATCGGCGCCGCGCCCGTCGGTCAGGTCCCGCAGCTCATCCACGATCGTGTCGGTGAGGTCGAACGTC
Source organism: Microbacterium sp. H6 (assembly GCF_003314775.1). Classification (NCBI taxonomy): domain Bacteria; kingdom Bacillati; phylum Actinomycetota; class Actinomycetes; order Micrococcales; family Microbacteriaceae; genus Microbacterium; species Microbacterium sp. H6. The sequence continues at coordinate 27,513 of NZ_QOAY01000062.1, forward strand.
TCGATGCCGTGGCGTTCCGCCATGGCGCGACGCTCCGGCACCGGATCGACCGCGAGCACCCGGTGCCCCCGGTGCCGTCCGATGCGGGAGACGAACTGTCCGACCGGACCGAGCCCCATCACCACGAGGGTTCCGTCGTCCGGCACCTGTGCATACTCCACTCCCTGCCACGCCGTGGGAAGGATGTCGCTGAGGAACAGATACCGCTCATCGGGCAGGTCGCTCGCGATGGGGATGTGGTTGTAGTCGGCGAGGGGCACCCGCAGATACTCCGCCTGCCCGCCGGGGACCTGCCCGTACAGCTTCGTGTACCCGAAGAGGGCGGCTCCGCTGCCGTACTCGCGCACCTGGGTGGTCTCGCACTGCGACTGGAAGCCGCGTCGACACAGGTAGCATTCTCCGCACGCGATGTTGAACGGGATGACGACACGGTCTCCCACGGCGAGCGTCTTCACGTCCGCACCCACCTCGACGACGACTCCCATCGGCTCGTGGCCCAGGATGTCGCCGCGATCGAGGAACGGGCCCAGCAGCTCGTACAGATGCAGGTCGGAACCGCAGATTGCCGAGGACGTGACCCGGATGATCGCATCCTCCGGCTGCTGGATGACCGGATCGGGAACCTCCTCCACCGTCACCGTGCGCTTGCCCTGCCAGGTCAATGCCTTCATGATGTCCTCCGATCCTTGGTCTTCGTTCGTCCGCGCCACGCTCGTCGCTCCCAGGGCGACCGGCCACCGGGTTGACAGCTGCCTCTTGACGTGCGGACGCGCGTCTCAGTGGAACGGACAGCCGCGGGTCGATCCGCTCTTGCGCACCGCTCCGCCCGATGCGGGTCTGGTCGGCAGTCGTCGCCGGTTCACCTCGAGTCCGGTGTCGAGGATGTCGAGACGCGGATCACTCAGCACGGCGATCGCCGCAGAGAGACCGGCGATCACGAGCTTCTCGCCGGGGCAGCGGTGCCCGGTGGCGACGTCGGCACCGCCCTGCGGGATGAAGGTGCGGATCGACTCGTGATTTTCGACGTCGGTGAACCGCTCGGGTGCGAATCGATGCGGGTGGGCCCACGATTGCTCGTCGGTGTCGGTGCCGAGGATGTCGAGCACCACGCGCCCGCCTGCCGGCACCCGCACGTCGCCGATCTCGATGTCGACGATCGCGCGCCCGGGCAGCATGGGCACGAACAGAGCGGTGCGCCGCACCTCCTGCGCGAACATCACGGCCAGAGGCCCGCTCACCAGCGCATTCCGTTCGACGGTCTCGGCGGCGATCCGCTCGCGCCATTCGGGCCTGTCGTGCAGTTCCTTGGCCGCGAAGGCCACGAAACGCGCCGCGGCGATCATCGGGCGGATGCTGTTCTGCAGTTCGATGCCGGCGAGGCGGGCAGGGAGCAACGAGCCGTCCTGATCGCGGTGGTCGGCCCACTCGGCCAGGGCTGTGCCTTCTTCGGCGTGCAGTGAGCCAGATCGGACGGCATCGATGAGTCGCTCCGCATGCCGATCGGACCACATCCTGTTCACGAAGGCGGCCACGTACTCGGGTGAGTAGGGAACACCGAAGCCGTCGACGATCTGCGCCAGCCGAGCCGCCCATCGGGTCTTCGCTGCCGGTGTACCCGGCAGCCCGGCCCAGCCCATGATCGCGCGGCCGAAGGCGCCGACCGCCGCGTCGTACGCACTGCGGGTTCCCCCATCGAGCCAGGCGTCCTCCTCCACTCTCCACTCGCGCTCCAGCCAGGGAGTCAGGCGCGCGACCTGCGCATCCTCATAGGCCACCTCCACGAACGTCGCTTTGCGGTGTCGGTGCGCCGACCCGTCCAGGCTGTGCACGGACCCGTGTCCGAACAGCGTCTCCTGGACGATCTTCGGCATGGCGCCGTGGCGGGCGATGCGCGACTCGTCATAGAACAGGTCGATGCCCTCGACTCCCCGCACGAACACCGCGTCGTCTCCGAGCAGTCGCATCGGAGCCGACCGTGCACCGGGCTCCGCACGCCGCCAGATGCGTGCGCCGAAGTCGTAGCCCCGGGTGAGGAGCGAGGGCGAATCGTCGTGGACGACCGCGGTGACGGCCTGCACCACGCGTGAGCTCAGTCTTTGCAACATGCTCCGACGGTGCCAGGCGCCGCCTGATCCCTCCAGGGGGGAGCGCTCCGGATCGGAGTGTGCTATCTCCGTCGGATCCGCGATGTCAAGCGGGTCCCCTTGGCGCCTGGATGCCGCGCAGGATGACTCCGCAGGAGCAGACGGCGCTGCAAACAGACGGTGCTGCAAATGGACGGCGCTGCAAGGAGGAGACATGGCGACGAACACCCGTGACCTGGCGTGCACGACGGATGACGTGTTCCGCGTGCTCGCGAACGGCTGGCTCTACCCCGCATGGGTGGTCGGAGCTTCCCGCATGAGAGACGTCGACGAGACCTGGCCGGCGGTGGCGGCGCAGTTGCATCACTCCGTCGGGGTCTGGCCCGTGCTGCTCGACGACACGACCGAGGTGCGCGAGTGGGATCCGCCGCGGCGGGTCGTGCTCAGGGCGCGCGGCTGGCCGATGGGCGAGGCGACGGTCACGCTGCGAGCACGCACGACCCCCTCCGGTTGTCAGGTGCGCATCGACGAGGAGCCCGTCGCAGGGCCCGCGGCGCTGATCCCGCGGTTCCTGACCGCCCCGATCCTGCGCTGGCGCAATGCCGAGACGCTCCACCGCCTGTCATACCTCGCGGAGGGGCAAACCGACTGAGTCCGCTCGATCGGCCGCGGCGTCGCCGCCGAGAGCGAGGGCGACCGCGGCATCCACATGCAGCGCCGTCGTCGGGAACACGGGCACCGGTGCATCGCCGGAGGAGATGAGCAGCTCGATCTCGGTGCAGCCGAGGACGATCCCCTCTGCGCCGTCGCCCACCAGGCGCTCGATCACCTCCGCGTAACGTCGACGGGACTCGTCGCGGATGACACCGTGCACGAGCTCGTCGTAGATGACGGCGTGGACAAGCGCGCGATCGTCGGCGCCGGGGACGAGTGTGCGGACACCGTGCCGCGCGAGCCGTTCTGCGTAGAACGGCTGCTCCATCGTGAAGGCCGTGCCCAGAAGCCCGACGGTCCGCAGGCCCGCGGCGGTGATCGCCTCACCTGCGGGATCGGCGATGTGCAGGAACGGGATGCCGACCGCCGCTCGGATGCGGTCGGCGACCAGATGCATCGTGTTGGTGGCGAGCACGAGAAGCTCCGCACCGGCACCCTCCAGCGCTGCGGCGCGCGACGCCAGCAGATCACCCGCGGCGTCCCAGTCGCCACGCGCCTGCATCGCCTCGATCTCCGCGAAGTCGAGCGAGTCCAAAAGGATGCGAGCGGAGTGGTGGCCACCGCGCTGCGCGCGCACCCGTTCGTTCGCCAGCCGGTACCACTCCAGTGACGACTCCCAGCTCATGCCGCCCAGGACACCGATCGTCTTCATCGACGCACCACTCCCCTCTTCGCCGTCAGGCGTTCCCTGCGCGCATGAACTCCTCGGCATCGCGCACCTGCTCGGCGGACGGTCGGATGCCGGTGTAGAGCACGAACTGCTCCAATGCCTGCAGTGTCGCGACCTCTGCTCCTGTGATCAGGGTCTTCCCCGCTGTGCGAGCCGCGGCGATCAGCGGAGTCTCGGCGGGAAGCGCGACCACGTCGAAGACCACGGACGCGCGTGCGATCGTCTCCTCGGGGAACGCGAGCGCGTGCTCCTCCGCGCCCCCGGCCATGCCGATCGGGGTCACGTTGACCAACACGTCGGCCGTGGCCTCGCCGACCTCCGCCGACCAGTCGAATCCGTACAGGTCCGCCAGCGCACGTCCGCTCTCCTCGTTCCTGGCGACGATGGTCACGCGCGAGAAGCCGGCGTCCCGGAATGCTGCCGCGGTCGCCTTGGCCATGCCGCCCGACCCACGCAGCAGCACCGAGCTCGCAGGATCCAGGTGCTCGCGTTCGATGAGCTGAGCGATCGCCGAGTAGTCGGTGTTGTGGGCGGTGAGCACACCGTCGTCGTTGACGATGGTGTTGACCGAGTCGATCGCGCTCGCCGAGGGATCCATCCGGTCGACCAGGGCGATGACGTCTTCCTTGTAGGGCATCGAGACCGCGCAGCCGCGGATGCCGAGCCCGCGGACGCCCGCGATGGCCTGCGTGAGATCGGTGGGGGCGAACGCCTTGTAGATCCAGTTGAGCCCGAGCGCTTCATAGAGGTGGTTGTGGAAGCGCGTGCCGTTGTTGCTGGGCCGTGCGGAGAGCGAGATGCACAGCGTCATGTCCTTGTTGAGCAGAGTCACCGCATCAGGCTACTCGCGAGTGACGGAGCCCGCGGATTCGGGGGAGAGAGGACGACGGAGGTGCCTCCGTGCTGTGAGTCCCGTCTCCGCCCGAAACCTGCGATCCCTGCGGGATCAGTACCCTGACCTTCTCCGATATCGCGTGGACGAGAGTCCGTGGCGACATCGTGCATCCTCCCCTATGGTGAAGGTGCATGCACACGGGGATTGATCGTCTCCGTCTCTCCCCAGGAGACGGCGGCCTTCCCCAGGGGCAGACGATCCGTGCATGCGATTGGGCCCTCTCGAGTAGTTCAGTCCCCAATGGGCTACTCGAGGGGGCCGCTATCGTCCAGTCTCGCACCGAAGTTCAGATTTGTCCCCCAAAAGGGGGACAAGAGCGTCGAAAAGGAGCTAAGCTGTTCCTGACGCACCCTCCGGTCGTCTTCGGCCCTCATCGCTCCCCCCGCGGTGAGGGCCACACCATTTTCGGGGCGCCTCAGGCGCCGTGCGGGTCGCGAAGCGACGCATGACGGGCGGATGCCGCTCGTGCAACATTTGGATTACCTTCTTGCAGCGGCTATTCCGCTCGGGGCCTCCTCCACTAGCGTTAGCGATGTCGGGGCATCCCTGCGTCGGCTTCTTCATCAGCAGAACAGGCAGTACATGAGCACCCAGGGCACGGTCAAGTGGTTCAACTCGGAGAAGGGCTTCGGCTTCATCTCCCCCGACGACGGAGGCGCTGACGTCTTCGCGCACTACTCCGCCATCCAGTCATCCGGCTACCGGTCTCTCGAAGAGAACCAGCGAGTCGAGTTCGATGTGGCACAGGGTCCGAAGGGCCTGCAGGCAGAGAACATCCGCCCCGTCTGAGACGGGCGCGACACAGAACTCCCCACCGGATCGCGTCCCCGATGCGTCATCCGGCGGGGAGTTCTGTGCTTTCTGAGGTCCTCAGCGCCGCTTCGGCTGATACCCGTCAGCGGGAGGAGGCGGGGTCAGCTCAGCAGCAGCGCGCGCAATTCTGCGACCGAGGCCGCTCGGAACGCGGCGTCATCGCCTTCGTGCCTGTCGCTGAAGCCCCACTCGACGAAGATGACGGGGACGTCGTTGGCGTTCCCGCCTTCCACGTCGTGATGGCGGTCACCGACCAGAACCGGTCGTGACGTGTCGGCGCCGAGCGCGCGCAGCCGACGAAGCGCCTCGGCGACGATGTCGGTCTTCGAGGCGAGAGTCGACTCGTCGGGGGTCGCGCCGACTGTGGTCAGGAACGCGGGGCGCAGGCCGAAGTGATCGACGAGGGCATCGACCTGGTTCTCGGGCTTCGAGCTGGCGGTCGCCTGCGGCACCCCGGCGGCGTGCAGCTCGTTGATGAGCTCGACGACGCCCGGATAGGTCGCGACATCGGTCGTGTAGCCGTCGGCCTTCCCGAGCGTGCGGTAGAAGGCCACGGCCTCGGCGGACTGCTCCGGGGTCATTCCCGCCTGGTCCTGGAAGGACTGGAACATGGGCGGACCGATCCAGTGCACCAGCTGCTCACGCGTGGGCGCGGGGTGGCCGAAGTGCGTGAGCGCGATGTCGAGCCGGCGAAGGATGCCGACGGACGCGTCGACGATGGTGCCGTCGACGTCCCACAGCACGCAGGAGTAAGGGGAGTGAGGCACCCCTCCACCCTATGGCCCGGAAGAGGACGGTCGCCTTTCCTGCACAGGTGTGCACGAACAGGGCTTATCCACGTCTCATGTGAGCACTCTATGTCCCCATATAAGGTCGTGACAACGGCGGATGTGCGAGTCAGAATGGGGGTATGTACGTGTCGGTGGAGATCATCACGATGTTGGCCACGGCCGCGACGCTGCTGGTGGCGATCATCGGCGGATTCGGCTGGACGATCAACCGGATGGATGCGCGTTTCGCGGCGCAGGACGCACGACTCGATGCACGGTTCGATGCGCAGGACGCGAAGTTCGATGCGCGGTTCGATGCGCGTTTCGCGGCGCAGGACGCACGACTCGACGCACGGTTCGATGCGCAGGACGCGAAGCAGGACGCGCAGGACGCGAAGCTCGATGCGCACGATGCGAAGTTCAGCGCACGGTTCGCGAGTCTCGAATCGCGATTCGACCGCGTGGATGCGCGATTCGATCGAGTCGAGCAGGAGATCTTCGAGGTGAAGATCGCGATCGCGCGTCTGGAGGGGCCGACGCCGCGGCTCATCCCCGTCCGTTGAGGCCGTCTGCTCAGAACAGGCGGGGGAT
>NZ_QOAY01000062.1:34080-37250 GCF_003314775.1 Microbacterium sp. H6
CGACTCGATGCCCTTCATGTCGTCGTAGTCGAGCACCAGACAGCGGATGCCCCGATCCTCGGCGAGTACACGCGCCTGCGGCTTGATCTCCTGGGCGGCGAAGACACCCTGGACGGGGGAGAGATGTGGATCGCGGCCGAGCAGCTCGAGGTAGCGGGTCAGCTGCTCCACGCCGTCGATGTCGCCGCGGCGCTTGATCTCGACGGCGATCGCCGCGCCGTCGGCATCGCGCACCAGCAGGTCGACCGGCCCGATCGCCGTCGGGTACTCGCGGCGCACGAGCGTCGCACCCTCGGAGATGCGCTCGACCTGCTCCGCGAGAAGTCGCTGAAGGTCTGCCTCGACGCCGTCCTTCTGCAGTCCGGGATCGATGCCCAACTCGTGCGAGGTGTCATGGATGATCTCGTAGATCTGCACGCGCAACGCGTCACCGGTCTTCTTGTGGGTGACCCGCCAGACCTCGACGACGCCGGCGCTCGCCTCTTCCTCACCCGGAGTCTCGTTCGAGAGAGAACACGGGGGACTCATCCAGTTCAGCGGCTTGTAGCTGCCGCCGTCGGAGTGCACGAGCAGACTCCCGTCGCCCTTGTGCACGAGCAGACGCGTGGCGAGCGGAAGATGGGCATTGAGCCGACCGGTGTAGTCGACCGAGCAGCGGGCGATGACGAGACGCACCCGTCGAGCCTACTTCGTCGGGAGCGCTGCGCGGTCGCACCCGGAGGGTGTGCCGGTCACCGGTCGAGGAACGAACCGATCGCCTCGAAGAGGCCGAGTTCGGTGGCGGCGGAACGGGCGATGAGGAACCCGATGATGCCGATGATCCAGGCGGTGTTCTCCGCCCCGGTGCGCTCCATCCAGGCGGCGAAGCGTTCGAGCGGCCGTTGCACGAGTGGAGCGGCCACCATCCGCAGCACGAGCAGCACGACCGCGGGCAGGATCATCAGCGCACAGTATCCCGCGAGCGAGAGCACACGCAGCGGCGTGTCGATGCCGGCATCCGCGAGCATGGTCATCGCCACGATGTACGGCAGCATGGTGGCGATCTCGACGAGCCCTGCGGCGATGGCGACGGCCATCACTGCGGTGCCGCGGGTGCGCGGGTCGAGGAGCCGCTCCCGCCACCGCGTGATGCGTCCGGGACGAGGAGCAGGATCGGTCGCGATCGCGGACGCGGCATCCGGGGGAGCCAGGCGGGAGCCGTTCGCATCCTGCGCGCCCGGTGTCCCTCCCCGAAGCGGCACCGGAGGCGCGGATGCTGTCTGCGGTGCGGGCGCCGGTGCGTTCTTCTCTTTCTTGCCGCCGGTCGGCATCACGAATGCCGTGATGAGGAGCGCTGCTCCGACGACGAGCCGGACGATCAGTCCCGCGGGCGACGCGAGGAAGTCGGACGCGACGTCGACGAGGTTCACCAGGCCCCACAGGAACAGGAGGCCGACGACCAGATAGAACGCGGCGATGGTTCCCAGATACAGCAGGATCCGCCCGGCGCGCACCCGCCCCGGGTGCAGCAGCAGGAAGACCGGGATGAGGAGTGTGCCGACGCTCAGCCCGTCGATCAACGCCAGGAGCGCGAGCGACAGGGGGAGCGGCAGTCCGCCGAAGAGTTCCATGCCACCACGTTCACGGACACTCCACCGATCCGGATCGGGCGAAAGTACCGTCTCCGCAGAGCCACTCATCCCTTCGTCGGATGCGCGGCGGCGGCCGTCGTGGTTGCATGAGGGCATGCACGAGCAGGTCGAAGGCGGATTCGGCGCCTGGTACCGCCGGCACCGTTGGTGGGCGGACCCGCTGGGCATGGCGATCTTCGCCGTGGTGATGGCGGCCTTCGGATTCCGGGGTATCTGGGGGCCGTTCTCGCTCCTGCAGGAGCCCCTGTCTCCGTGGTGGGCGCTGGTGCTCGCCCTTCCCGCCTGTGCGATCGCCCTCTTCAAGCGGCGCATGCCGGTGACCGTGCTCGTGCTCGTCTCCCTGCTGTTCGTCGCTGACCTGCTCACCGTGGGGGGCCTCGGGACCCTCGTGGTGCTCCTGGACGTCCTGTGGACGGCCGCTTTCCTGGCGGATTCCCGCGGGCGAAGGATGCTGCTGGTGCTGCTGGGGGCGGCGACCGTCGTCCTCTTCCTCTGCGCCTGGCTGCTCACCGATGTGTCGTTCCCGGTCGCGTTCCTCATCGGAGTGCAGTTCGGAGCGATCTTCGGCACCGACTACTGGTGGGCCGTGGCGGTATCCCAAGCGCACGAGCTCGCGGAGCTGCACCGTCAGCGGGCGGAGCATGCCGCAGCCGTCGCCGAGCGCGACCGAGTGGAGGCGGTGCAACGGGAGCGCGAGACCATGGCGCGCGAGCTGCACGACGTGGTGGCCGGCCATGTGATGGCGATGGCGATCCGCGCGGAGGCCGCCCTGTCGACGCCGCCCGATCCTCCGCGGGACCGCGAAGCGCTGCAGGCCGTGCGTGATGCAGGTCTCGATGCCCATGCGGCGCTGCGATCGATGATCTCCGTGCTCCGGCGCGGTGAGGGTAGTCCCGCGTCCTCGCCGCGGTGGGGGGACCTCGAGGGGATCGTGCAGGAGGCGGAACGCGCGGGACTCACGGTGCGACTCGTCGCCGATCACGTGGGTGATGTCGGTTCCGCGCTCGAGCAGGCCGTCATCCGCATCGTGCGGGAGGCACTGAACAACTGCATCCGTCACGCCAGCGGCGCCGAGGTCGACGTCATCATCCGCAGGAGCGGACCCGAGGTGCGGGTCGAGGTGCGTTCGAGGGGTGGCTCGCCGAGCGGGGCGTCCACGTCAGCGGATGGGGGCTGGGGGTTGCAGATGCTCAGGGAACGGGTCGCCGCGCTGGGGGGCGCCTTCATTGCCGGGCCGGTCGCCGGCGGGTGGTCGGTGGAAGGTCGCATCCCGACGGAGGCAGCGGCATGAGCGAGCCGACGGTGCTGCTGGCGGACGACCACGGCGCGATCAGGGCGGGGCTGCGCATCATGCTCGAGGCGCAGGGGATCACGGTGGTCGGGGAAGCGGCGGACGGCGATGTCGCCGTCCGCAACGCCGCGGCGCTGCGTCCCGACGTGGTCCTGATGGATCTGCGGATGCCGGGACGCGACGGGATATCGGCGACGGCGGAGATCGTCGAGCGCCACTTGAGCGACGTGCTGGTCCTCACGAGCTTC